>JAQCHM010000078.1 GCA_027730885.1 Actinomycetota bacterium
AAGGCTTGCCCCTCGGTCATCACCCCACCGCGGGGGCCTACCGCGTGATCCCTCCTCCCGTGCGCTTCTCGCTCACTCCTGCCTCGGTGCGGACGCCGGCACCGACCATTGGCCAGCACGGACGGGAGGTGCTGGCGGAGGTCGGCTACAGCGCGGGCGAGCTGGACGCGTTGGAGTCAATGGGCGCTCTGTTCCGCCGGGCCGATGTCGACAGTGGATGATGCGCGGTTGCTACTCGCTGCGAGGTGCGCTGAACTCGCGTGGCAATCCGGTCCCAGCATCCGCCGACGGCCGGCCGCTCGAGCATCGTGGGGAACGACCATGCTTTCCGCCCAACCTGAAGCACCGCATGTCCAGTCCCGTGCCGGCATGCCGGCCGGAGTAGGGAAGGTTGGGCGATGAGCTTTCCGCTCGAAGGCATCAAGGTCCTCGATTTCACCCGGGTCCTGGCCGGCCCGTTCGCGACCCGCATCCTGGCCGATCTCGGCGCTGACGTGCTCAAGGTCGAGCCGCCTGAAGGGGACATGACCCGGAACGTCGGGCGACGCATCGCCGGATTGTCGGGGTACTTCACCCAGCAGAACGTCGGCAAACGGGCGATTTGCATCGATCTCACCCAGCTCGAGGGCCAGGCCCTGGTGCGACGACTGGCGGCCGAAGCCGACATCGTGACCGAGAACTTTCGCCCGGGCGTGATGGATGGCTTCAACGTCGGTTGGAAGGACCTCAAGGCGGTCAACCCGAAACTCGTGATGCTGTCGATCTCGGGGTTCGGCCAGGAAGGCCCCGAACGGGAACGGGCCAGTTACGCACCGATCATCCACGCCGAGATGGGCCTGCTGGAGCGTCAGCAGTTCGTGTCGGGTGCCGAGCGGCCGGTGGACATCGCGTTGTCGGTGGCGGACACCTCGACCGGTATGCACGGCGCGATCGGCGTCTTGGCTGCGCTGCATCACAGCCAACGCACCGGCCAGGGTCAGCACATCGACATGGCGATGATCAACGCCTTGCTGTTCACCGACGACTATGTCCACGCCGCGATCGACAAGGTGAGCATCCCCAAGGCCGGAGGTGTGGTGTTCAACGCCACCGGCGGGCCGATCATGTTGGCCGGCGACGAGAAGTGGTACTGGCGCGTGTTCAACACGCGCGCCGGTTTGGCGGACCCGACGCCTGATGGGGCCGACCTGCCCACGAAGATCCGGATGCGGCGAACAGCGATCGAGGACTACCTGCTGTCGTTCCCCGATCGCGAGTCGTTGATCGCCAAACTGAACGAGGTCAACCTGGCCTGGGGCGACGTGTTCAATCATCGTGACGTCCTGGACAAGCAGGCCTCGATCGAGGCACGTCAGATCCTGACCGAGGTCGACGACCGCGACGGGGGTCGCCGCAGGGTGACCAACACGCCGTATCGGTTCTCCGACGCCGACGCCGGCGTTCGCGGTCCGGCCGCCCACCGAGGCGAGCACAACTACGACGCGCTGCAGGACTGGCTCGGCATCACCGCCGGCGAGATCGACGCGCTCCACCAGCAGGGCGTCCTGCTGTTCGATGAAGTCGCCGGGGTCGAGTCCCTCTCGACGGAGAGTGACTGACGGAGAGTGATTGACGGTCGGCATCGGCGACCGGAATTGGGTCAGTACCAAGGCAAGGAGGCCACGGATGGGCATGCTCGAAGGCAAGGTTGGAATCGTCACAGGGGGCGGTCGCGGTCTTGGCCGAAGTCACGCATTGCTGATGGCGAGCGAGGGAGCTTCCATCGTCGTGAACGATCTGGGGGGAGCGTGGGACGGCACCGGCTCCGATGACCGCGCGGCGAGCGAGACGGCGGCGGACATCGTGGCAATAGGGGCCAACGCGGTGGCCAACTTCGACGACGTTGCCGACTGGGAAGGTGCTCAGAACATGATCAACCAGGCGGTGGCGACCTACGGGCGTCTCGACTTCCTGGTGTGCAACGCGGGCTTCGTCCGCGATCGGACCGTGTTCAACATGAGCGAGAGCGAGTGGGACAGTGTGATCCGAGTGCACCTGAAAGGACATTTCGTCCCGACTCGGTGGGCCACCGCGTACTGGAGGGAGCAGTTCAAGATGCACGACCGCCCCGTCAACGCGAGCATCGTGTACACGGCCTCCGAGGCCGGGTTGTTCGGCAATGCCGGCCAGCCCAACTACTCGGCGGCCAAAGCTGGGATAGCCGCCCTCGGCATCACCGTGGCCCGTGAGGTGGAGCGTTACGGGATCCGGGTCAACACCATCAACCCTCGCGCCAGGACCCGGATGACCGTGAACACGTTCGGGGCCGACAGGATGACCGCGGACGAGGGCGCATTCGACGTGAACGACCCCGACAACGTGTCACCGTGGGTCGCCTACCTGTGCACCGACGACGCTTCTGACATCACCGGCGAGACCTTCGTCTGTGGGAGTGATCAGGTGCAGCTCATGCAGGGATGGAAGCGCGAACATCGGATTCGCAAGGGCAACGACCGCTGGACCGTGGCCGAGCTGGCCGAGGCTCGCGCCGAGCTGTTCTCGAGTCGCCGCCAGAAGCCAGACCGCTAGAACTACTGCGCCCCGGTTTCCGCATTCACGTCTTCAACGAGGTCGAGCAGTTGGCCGAGGCCGTCGAGTTGCCGGTCGAGGGTGTCGCCCATGGGGTTGATCAACAGGGTGTTCACTCCGCAGTCGCGGTATTGCCGCAGGCGTCGGCGGATCTCGTCTGGCGGGCCGATCAGGTTGGCGCCGAGCCCGATCTCGATCGGCACCCGTTCGGCCGCGGCCGCTCGGTCACCGGTGAGCCAGAGACGCTGGACCTCGGCAACATCCTCGCCATGGCCCTGCCGAGCGAAGGCCTCGTTGTAGAAGTTCTTGCCGGCCGAACCCATGGCCCCGAAGGTGAAGGCGAAACCGGCGGCGTGCCGTCGGCCGGCTTCCTCGACGTCGTCGGTGAGCTCGCAGCTGACCGCGACCATGAGGTCGATGTCGTCGAGTGTTCGACCGACGGTCACGGCACCCGTACGAATCGGGTCGAAGAACGCGTCGGCCGTCTCACAGAAGAACGAGTTCCCGACCCATCCATCGGCCAACGCGCCGGTGAGCCGCAGATTGGCCGGCCCGAGCGACGCGTTGTAGATCGGGATCGGCGACACCGTGGCCGCCGAACGGAGGGATCGGCCGGCACTGTCCGGAAGCGGTAGCTGATGGACGGTGCCGTGGTAGGCGAGTCGATCGCCGGCCACGATCTGGCGAACGATTTCGATGGTTTCCCTCGTCCGCGCGATGGCAGGGTCGAACCGTACGCCATGCCAGCCTTCCATGACCTGGGGGCCGCTGGTCCCCACGCCCAACAGCAGGCGGCCTCTCGAGATCGCCTGCACACCCATGGCGGTCATGGCCAGGTTGGCCGGTGTCCGTGCGCCGAGCTGGGCGATACCCGAGCCGAGCATGATCCGGTCGGTCACCGTTGCGATGGCGGCCAATGGCGTGAACGCATCAATTCCCCACGCTTCAGCCGTCCAGATCGAGGCGGCTCCCAACCGCTCCGCTTCGCGGGCATGGTCGAGGTAGGAGTCGCCGACGCCGACGCTGCGCACACCGATTCTCAGCGTCATGGCTCGCCCTGCTCCTTCATTCGGGAAAGCCGGGGCCTGGTGGACTGCGGCGCCGGCGACGGCAGTGTAGAGGCTCTCGGTTTCGCCGATCTCGTCGAGAGCGATGTCGAGATCGGGCCCGACAAAACCTGCGGGTGTCCGCCGAACACCTGTCAGGGCGTTGGTGGGCGCAGCATCGGGAGTTCGAGCAGCGCGGACAGGTTCGGTACGACGTGATGAACGTCCGCGGTCGGTGGTATCGGCTGCCGGGGCATCCAGGCCGTGACGCATCCGAGCGCCGCCGCGCCGGCCATGTCGCTGCGGAGATCGTCACCGACGAACACTACCTCCGTCGGTTGCACCGCCAATGCCTGCATCGCTGCTTGGAACGGAAGGGGGTGGGGCTTCATCCGGCCCACTTCAGCTGAGACGACGACAGCGTCGAAGAACTCGAGCAGACCGTGCTGGGCCAGGGTCCGGCCGACGAATTCGGGTTCCGGATAGTTCGAGACGACGGCCAACTTGAACCGTTGGCCCAACTGGGCCAGTACCCGCATGGCGTCGGGCATCACCGTGGTCCTGGCCGCCAGCTCGTCGAGCAGGTTCGCGAGGTAGGAGCCGGCGAGTTCGTCGTCGATGGCGCACACACACCCGCAGTGCCGTAGCGCCGAGACAAGACGTGTGCTCATCGGTTGGTCGGTGCCGGTGGTCGCCATCTCCTCGAACTGGGCCTCGGCTGCCTTGCGGTATGCCTCGACGAAGCCCGTGCCGGCCGCGGCCAGGCACGGGCATTCGGCGGTCTGCTCGAACCATCCGAAGAACACCTCGACCGCTTCGAGATGCCCACCTCCGTCGGTGCTGAATCCGGGATAACGAACGAGGGTGTCGCCCCAGTCGAACAGCACCGCTTGAATCGGTGAGGGTTCGGTCCCCGAGCTACTGACCATCGGGTCGGAACGCTCGCTGGAACGCGTCGGCGATGTTGTCGACGATGTCTCGGACGTCAGAGCTCATTGCCAGCGCCCGCATGAAGCCGTGAGGAAGCCTTCGCGCGTGGGTCAGGCTGACCGGGGTGCCATCGGCCTCGAGTCGGGCCGCGTAGGCGATGCCGTCATCTCGGAGCGGGTCGTACTCGGCCACGACGATGTGGGCCGGGGCCAACCCTCCGAGGCTCGACGCTCGAAGCGGTAGGGCTCGGGGATCGGAGGTATCGAGCCCGTCGGGAAGATAGGCGTCCCAGAAGTACCGCATCTCGACGGCCGAGAGAACCGGCGCCTCGGCGTTCTCGCGATACGACGCAGTGTCGAACGCGACGTCCAGGGCCGGATAGTTCAGTACCTGTAGGGACAACGACGGCCCACCCCGGTCGCGGGCTTCGATGGCGCACGCCGCTGCCAGGTTGCCGCCCGAACTCTCACCGGTGACCGCCAACCGGCTGGGGTCGACCCGAAGCGAGGGGGCCTCGGCCGCGACCCAGCACAACGTCCGATAACAGTCGTCGAAACCAGCAGGGAACGGGTGCTCGGGACTGAGTCGGTAGTCGGGGCTGACCACCACCGCGCCCACACTCCGGCAATAGGCGACCGACATCGGGTCGGACTGCTCGGCACTGCCATACATCCAGCCGCCGCCGTGGAAGTACACGATGGCCGGCAGCATCTGGTCCTGGGCCTGAGACCGAGGACGGTAGACCCGGATGGGGATGGTATGACCGCCGTCGCGGATCTCCATCGTCTCGATCAGGACGTCCTCCGGGGGTGACACCACCAGCGAGCGTCGGGCTTCGGCCACCCGGGCTCGACGGACGGCGACGTCCTCGAGGTGGGTGGGGACGGGTCGACCGGCGATCAGCTGTTCGAGGTACGGGACGTAGGTCAGATCGAGGTCCATCGGGCGCATGCCGTCGACCTCGAAGCGCATGTCAGGTCCCTCGGTGGTGGGCCGGGCCCGGCAGCTCCTGGAAGAAGCAGCTCCGATACCCGTGTCCACAAATGGCCTGATCGACTGTTGTCTCGAACAGGACGGTGTCGTCGTCGCAGTCGACCATGACCCGGCTGATCGGTACGACCTTGCCGTCGTCTTCTCCCATGGTCCAGACCCGTTCCAGCGTTCGCCGATACATCGTCAGGATGCCCGTTGCGCAACAGATCTCCCAGGCTTCAGGGTTCAGGAAGCCGACCATGAGAACCTCGCGGGAGAAACCATGCTGCAGCACGAACGGCACGAGCCCGTCGAGCTTCGTGAAGTCGAGTTCGGTCGGCTGGACGACGAGTCCACGGGCCGGCGGGTCCGAGGGGTCAACCGACATCGAGCATCTCCTGGTAGAAGGCGGCGGCGGCTGCGGCGGGGTCGTCGGCACTGCAGATCCGTCGGCCGATGACGGCCCGCCGGATCGGCATGCCTCTGGCCGCGGTGAACGACTCGGTGATCGATCCTCCGAGGGGTCCTATACCGGTCAGGTACAACACGGGGTCGGTCACCGTCTCGAGGAGCCATTTTATCGTGCGCGTGATCCGTGCCGGGTCGTTGGCCGGCAGAACGAACCGACTGGCCCCGGTCTCGGCAGCCAGGGCAATGATGCGTTCGAGCGCGTCGTCTGCCATGTAGCCGCCGCCGCTGATGTCGTAGTCCGGCACGGGGATGTGGCCGCCGACAACCGGCTGGAGCCCATGAGCCAGGCTGTGACCGACGAACTCGCGCACTGCCGTCGGCCCGGCCACAGGGAAGATGATCAGGCCCTCGATGTCGGCGTGGGAGCAGATCTCGGCGAATCCGGCCGCGCTGTCCGGCATGTCCGCGCCGGCTTTCTGGTGGTCGTAGACGATCGGAAGGTCAGTGAATTCTCGAACCGCGTCGACAGCCTGGAACAAGCCGATGTAAAGCACCGCCTGCAGACCGAGCTTGTACTCGACGATGCCCTCGACCTGACAGGTCTCCCGGACCACGCGGCGGAGCTCCTCGACGGTCTGAAGGTCCAGCGCCGGCACGATGCCAACCGGTGGCTCTGGGGAGCCGAACCCGCTCAACTTGCTCCCTTGGCCCGGCTGATGTCTCGCTTCGCGCTGTCCTTGAGGCCGCCGATGTCGATGCTGATGTCCAGCACGTTGCCGCTGTGCACGATGCCCCCGATGGCGATGTGGCCAACTCCGGTCTTGGCGATTTCGATCACCGTCGACTCGTTCACCCCGCCGGTGGCCACGGTGTAGGCCCGACCGCCGACCAGGGCGACGGCCTGGCGCAACACGTCGAGATCCATGTTGTCGAACATGATGCACTCACAGCCGCAATCCAGGGCTTCCTGGACGTCGTCCAACGTCTCGCACTCCACCTCGATCTTCAGCGTGTGCTGCATCCTTGGCCTCAGGCGCGCGACGGCGGCCGTGATCCCGCCCGCCATCTTGATGTGGTTGTCCTTGATCAGGATGGCGTTGTGCAGGCTGTACATGTGTGATCGGGCGCCACCGACGGCCACCGCGTACTTCTGCAGGTACCTGATGACCGGGATTCCCTTGCGGGCGTCGGTGATCACACAGTCATACGGTTCGACCATCTTGACGTAGTGGTGGGCTCGGGTGGCGATGCCCGAGAGGTGTTGCAGGTAGTCGAGGGCCAGCCGTTCGCCGGCCCCGAAGATCCAGGCTTCGCCGGTGACCCGCATCAACACGTCGCCGGGCCCGACCTCGTCGCCGTCTCCGGCGAGGACCTCGACCTCGCAGGCCGGATCGAGCAGCTTCCATGTCATGGTCGCCACCGGCAGCCCGGCGATGATTCCGTGCTGCTTGGCGTAGACCTGGGCCGTTGCCGTTTCGCCCGGCTCCCAGAGGTTCTGCCCCGTGTGGTCGCCGTGGAGGAGCTCCTCGCGGATGCCCCACTCGACGATTGGCCGGAAGATGCTGTCGATCAGTTTCATGTCGGCTCCCTGGATGGCAGTGCTCGTAGGAATGCACCCTAAAGGCCGCCAGGTTAGGCATACCCGAAAGTTTCGAGCGAAAGTTCGGCCTCCTCGATCAGGCGCCGCAGGTTCGCTACCGACTGCGCGCTGTGCTCGGCGATCAGCTCCATCGAGGCGCGCTGACTGGGGGTCGGGGCCGCTCCGGACCTCATCCGACTGAAGCCGTCGAGCCGGGCGTCGACCGACCACTGGGTGATGGCGTCGTCCCCGCGCCACGTTGCGTTGTTGATGGCGTTGCCGAGTGCGGTTCTGAGCCAGTCGATGTCGGTGGTCGGGTGGGGCACGACCGTGGCCAACCGGTTCTTGGTGGCCTCGTCGGTGTACGCGACTTCGATGTGGGCGATGAGGGCAGCGCTGAAGACCTGCTGGCAGTGCCGGACCGTCTGGAGGGTGAGTTGGTCGCCGTCGAAGACCGGCACGCTCGGGCGCCGCTCGAGACCGTCGGCCGCGCAGTCGACATGGAGTGTCCGGGTCGTGGTGGGGATCTCCCCCTCGTCGAGCACCACCCGGTCGGGTTCGATACGCCGGACCCGACCCATTCGCACGACCCGCCGAACGCGCCGCAACTGGTCCAGCTCCGCTCGAGTGCAGGTCGCGCAGCGGTACATGGTCGGGCGCACCGCGGGATCGATCCGCATCAGGGAGCCGGCGGCTTCGAGCCGGTCGAACAGGTCATCGACCGAATCGGCCTCGGCGCTGGCTTGTATCTGGGCGGCAGCATTGGCGAGCGTCACGTCCCAGAAGTCGGGTCCGGGTTGGAGTTTCGCCCGGTCGAGTATCCACGAGTCCCGCGGGGTGATCCACGTGATCGCATCGGGATCGACGTTGTTGGCGAGCAGCCACAGCACCGCGTCCATCGCGGTCTTCCCTGCGCCCACGATCACGTACCCATCCGGTGTGGCCGCGCTCTTCGGGAGCTCGTTGAGGGCGACGCACCGCACCCCATCGGCCACGTCGTAGGAAGGGCCGACGACCGACGGCACCTTGACGTTCATGTAGGTGGCGTCGACCACCTTGGACGTCGCGACCTCGAACGTCTCGCCTGTCACCATCGACTCGAAACGACGATCACCGAGGTAGTTGCACATCGGGAAGTACTGCGTCCGGCCCGACGGGAGGAACTGGCGTTGCATTACCTTCTCGAAGTACGAGACCACCTCGGTGCCCGACGCCAACTCGAACAGGCCGGCATTCCAACCGATCTGATCGATCGTGTCGTCGCCCAGCGGCGACGAGTTCACCCCATAGAACGCCGACGGCTGGTGCAGCCTGACGAACGGGTAGGAGTCGTTCCAGTGCCCTCCGGGTCTCGCGTGTCGGTCAACGAACAGAAAGCCGGCGTCGCTTTCGGTGTGCAGTACATCGCCGAACGCCATGCCCATCGCGCCGGCGCCGATGATCAGATAGTCGGTCTCGAGTCGTGTGGTCACGCTGCTCATCATGACGCGGGTGGCGTCGAGTCGGTGGACTACATAGCAAAACTCGTATATAACGAAGTCTGTGAATGCAGGCCCGATCGGCGAGGTGGCAGAGCCCGAAGACCGCGTGTTCAAGGCGCTCGGGCACCGCGATCGTCGGAGGCTCCTACGGCTGATCGCTGACGGCGAGGTCCCGGTCGGGCTGCTCGCCGAACGATCCGAACTCGACCAACCCGTGGTCAGTCAGCACCTGAGAGTGCTCCGAACCGCGGGTCTCGTCACCGTCCGCATCGACAACAATCGACGGCTCTATTCGATCGACTTCGCTCGATTCGCCGAACTTCGCGGATTCCTGGACCTCTTCTGGCAGGAGAAGCTCGCCCTCCTCAAACAGGTTGCCGAGACTCCGGCGCGAGCGGGGGTGGCGTCTGCTGCTTCGGCACGGTCCACCGCGGTCGAGAGGGTCGATCGATGATCGGCCTCGCCGAAGCCTCGATACGGATCGAGGCGCCGCAACGAGAGGTGTTCGATTTCTTCCCCACCGAGCAGGGGCTGCGCTCGTGGATGGCGAAGGAGGTGGCCGTCGATCTCCGGCCCGGGGGACGGTGGCGGTGGGTTCACGACAACGATTTCGCCGTGTCCGGCACCTACCTTGAAGTCGAACCGTATGGACGGGTGATGTTCACCTACGGCTGGGAGTCGGGGCCATTCGCCGACATGGGATCGGGCTCGACCATCGTCGAGGTGAGGTTCGTGCCAACAGATTTCGGCACCGAAGTGACGGTGACGCACACCGGAGTTCCCGAGGACTTCCTCCAAGCCCACCTAGCTGGCTGGACCTACTTCCTCGGCCTCCTGGCCGAGGTCGCGCTCGGGCGCGACGCCCCGACGACGAGGCTTCCGGAACCTTCGCCACACGACTGAGAGGAAGATTGACATGGCCACGATCGGTGAACGCAATCCCGAGCACGAACAGTTCTGGGAGCTGGCCGAACCACACCTGGCCGGTGGCCGGCTGATCGAGGGCACGATGATGGGCCATCAATGCCTTCGCACGGCCGCCACGAACGGGTTCGTCGCAACCGTCATCCGAGCGAGTGGCAATGTGGTGGTGAAGCTGCCGAAGACTCGGGTCACCGAGTTGATCGAGCAGGGGGTGGGGCTGGCGTTCGCTCCCGCCGGCAAGGTCTTCCGGGAGTGGGTCGAGCTTCCCGCGATCGACGAGGCCACCTGGGAGACGTTGCTCACCGAGTCGAACGCGTTCGTCGACGGGGTGTCGTGATGGCCCAAGACCTGGAGTCGTTCGCCGGATTCGGGCCCGACACCGTCAGTTTCCTCGCCGGTCTGGAGGCCGACAACTGCAAGGGCTACTTCGATGCCAACCGGAGGATCTACGACGATCAGGTTCGCCGTCCGCTGCAGCAGCTGTGTGTCGCCGTCGGCGGTCGGCTGGCGGCCGGGTCGGTACCCGAGATCCGATACGAGCCGAAGGTCGGTCGGTCGATGTTCCGAATCAACCGCGACCTTCGGTTCAGCAAGGACAGCACGCCGTACCATCCGTACCTCGATCTGGCCTGGTGGTCCGGCGACCATCCGAAGACGAGCCCGGCTTTCATCATGCGGATCCGCCACGACGAGTTGTTGACCGGCGTCGGTGTGTTCGCCCTGATCGACGACCGCCTCGCGCGGTACCGGGCCGCCGTCGTCGGCGAACCCGGCGTCGAGCTCGAACGTGTCGTCGCAAC
>JAQCHM010000079.1 GCA_027730885.1 Actinomycetota bacterium
GTCGCAATCATAACCTGCTGACTCGTCAACTCGAACAGATCGACGAGATGCAGCGCGGCGAGACCGACCCCGAGACGCTCCAGCAACTGTTCGGTCTCGATCACTTGGTGACCAGGATGCGCCGCGACGCGGAGTCACTGCTGGTCTTGGCCGGCGAAGACGTTCCCCGACGGTTCCGCCGACCGGTGTCGGTACACGACGTCCTCCAGGCAGCCGGCGTGGAGACCGGCGACTTCAAACGGATGGATCTCGCGCGTATCGACAACGCGGCAGTGGACGGCGCATCCGCCTCAGCCGTCGCGCATCTGCTGGCCGAGCTGCTCGAGAACGCAGGGCGATTCTCGCCTCCGACGACTCGTATCCAGGTCGAAGGCCGCCAACGAGAGCACGGATTCACGGTGTCGATCATGGATCAGGGGATCGGCATGACACCGACCGAACTAGCGGAGGCTAACGAGCGTCTCGCTAACCCCGCGGAGTTCGATCGAGCCCCATCGGCGTACCTCGGCCTGTTCGTCGTGGGCCACCTGGCCCGCCGCCACGGGATCACCGTGCGGCTCAGTCACTCTCCGTTCGATGGGATCGTGGCCAAGGTGGACTTGCCGTCAGTCATCCTGGTCGACCCGACGATGTTGGACGATCTGTCCGAGCAACACGAGCCCGCGCCGGTCTCTGCACCCGTCCCGCACCGCCGGCGGCAAGGGTGCCTCCGACGACGGTCGCGACCATGAGCCAGACCGAGCATCACCTCGCCCTCACCGAGCCCCAGCCCGAGCCTGGACCCCAGTTGGAACCCTCACCCGCCACAGGCGTGGCCAACGCGGCCGAGGTCACACCGGCAGGTTTCCGACGGCGACGGCGCGGCTTCGAGGGAGCTCCGGGCGGCAGCGACTCGATCAGTCCGTTGTCCGCTGTGCCGATCGAGCGCAAGGCCCGCGATCCGCACGCCGTCGGGGCCTTCCTGTCGAACTTCCGATCCGGCGTCCACCACGGACGAATGCAGGTGTCGGCTTCTGAGTCCTTCGAACTGGAGATGTCTCCACCCGTTGCTCCCGAGGGAGGAAACCCACATGCGTGACCTACGCCAAGACGCGGACAACTTCCACTGGCTGCTCGGACACTTCGTCCAGAGCACGGCCGGTGTCCGGGAGGCCATTGCCGTGTCGTCGGACGGCCTGTTACTCGCATCCTCCAGTGGACCCGATCGGGAGAACATCGATCAGCTCGCAGCCGTGACCGCCGGGCTGTCCAGCCTCACCCGCGGCGCCGCCGAGATGTTCCGACTGAAGGCGGTCGAGCAGGTGATCGTCGAGATGACCCTCGGCTACCTCTTCATCGCGAGCATCAGCTATGGATCAGTGCTGGCCGTCTTGGCCGGCCGCGAAGCCGACGTCGCCCTCGTCGGCTACGAGATGACGCTCCTCGTCGACCGGGCCGGGAGGGCGCTGAGTCCGGAGCTCCTGATGGGACTCAAGAACACGCTTGCGGTCTGAGGTCGACGCCGATGAGCGAACAGGACGAAGCATTCCTCCGGCCCTTCGCCCTCACGGGAGGGCGAACGGTCGGCGATGGGGGCACCCTGCCGATCGAGACCATGGTGCTCGCACGACCCGAACGCGGCGACGCGGCCCGCAGCCCGGCGCACGGACGGGTCGTCGCCCTCTGCCGGAACACCCAGTCGATTGCCGAAGTTGCCGCGTACCTGAGTGTTCCCCTCGGGGTGGCTCGGGTGCTGGAGGCCGACCTGACCTCGAGCGGTCACCTCGAAAGGTTCGAGACAGCCATGTCCGACGATGTCACGATTGTTAGCAGACTCCTCGATGGCATTCGTGCCCTCTGACCAGCGGCCGATGTCGGCCAAGCTCGTCGTCGCCGGCGGTTTCGGCGTCGGTAAGACCACCCTCGTCGGTGCCGTCTCGGAGATCACCCCCCTTCAGACCGAGGGCGCCATGACCTCGGCCAGCGTCGGTTTGGACGATCGAACGAAGGTCGGCGCCAAGACAAGCACCACGGTGGCCATGGACTTCGGTCGACTTACGGTCGCAGAAGGCCTGGTGCTTTACCTCTTCGGCACACCGGGGAAGGATCGTTTCGGCTTCATGTGGGACGACATCTCCGATGGCGCGCTCGGAGCGGTGGTGCTCGTCGACACCCGGTGCCTTGATGACTGCTACCCGGCGGTCGACTACTTCGGGCGGAAGGGAATGCCCTTCATCGTGGCGGTCAATCACTTCGAGGGTGGACAACGACACTCCCACGACGAGATCCGCTACGCCCTTGACATCGATCCGTCGGTGCCCTTGTTCGAGACCGACGCTCGCAACCCGGCGATGGTGAAGGAGACGTTGCTCGTGCTGCTCGAGCATGTTCTGCGGTACTTGACTCGGAACGACCCCTTGCCTGAGCGCCCGCTGGCCGTCGCCGATCGCTACTGAGCCTGGCCTGCGTCGGATCTGCCTATCAGCTCCCCACCCCCGTTCTGCAAGCCGTTCGCCCCGTCGGTGGTGGCGCGAACAGAACGGGGCTGAGGTGCCGCGGTCTTGCAGAACCTCGGATCGACGAACTCCGCTTTTGGTACCCGGATTGGTTCGACAGTACCGAAGATCGGGCGTAGCGTTCAGTTCGGCCGCTGAATGGTGGACCACGTGACAAGGGGGACTTGTGACCGACTACGACATCCACATCAAGAACGGGACCATCGTCGATGGGACCCGGGCACCGAAGTACAGGGGCGACCTCTGGCTCAAGGACGGCCGCATCGCGCAAATGGGTGGCCGGGCCAAAGGAACATCCGATCAGATCATCGATGCCGACGGTGCCATCGTGGCCCCAGGCTTCGTCGATCTTCACACCCACTACGACGCCCAGATCTACTGGGACCCGTGGTGCTCCATCTCGAGCTGGCACGGGGTCACCTCGGCCGTTCTCGGGAACTGCGGCTTCGGCTTTGCTCCGTGCAAGCCGGACTTCCGCGAGCGCTCGATGCTCACCATGGTACGGACCGAGGCCATTCCGTACGAAGCGATGAAGGAGGGCATGCTGCCCTCCTGGAACTGGGAGACCATCCCCGAGTACCTCGACACCATTGACGGCCTCCCCAAAGGCATCAACGTTCTGCAGTACATGCCGACCGCCTCCCTGATGATCTACGTCATGGGACTCGATGCCGCGAAGTCGCGGCCGGCGACCGGTGCCGAACAGAAGGAGATGCAGCGCCTGCTGCACGAAGGCATGGATGCCGGCCTCTGCGGCTTCTCCATCCAACGACTCGGGCCGAACTCGACCCAGGCCGACTTCGACGGTTCACCGATGGTCACCGACACGATGTGTGACGACGACATCTTCTGCCTCGCCGAGGTCCTCCGCGAGCGCGACGAGGGCTTCATCCAACTCACGCAGGCCACCAGCGCCAACCCGAACGACCCGGACGACCTGTCCTTCAAGCGTCGACTGGCCGAGGTTGCCCAGCGCCCGATCATCGACAACGTGGTACCCGTCAGCCAGAAGAATCCGCGAGTCCACGAGGAACGGCTGGAATGGTTGGCCCAGGCCAACGCTGACGGTCTGCGGATCTTCGGTCAGTCCGCCCAGCTGCGAACCGGCTTCGCCTTCAGCCTCGACACCTGGAACCTCTACGACTCGAGCCCGGCTTGGCGCGAGGCAACGACGGGGACGCTCGAGGAGAAGATCGTCAAGCTGAGCGATCCCGGAATCCGCGAGCGCATCAAGGCCGAGACCGATGCTGCCTCCACGTTGTTCACCCAAACGCAGGGTGCCGTTGGTGGTCCTCCCCGCAAGTTGATCGTCCAGGGCGTCGCCCGGCGTCAGGACATGCAGCAGTACGTGGGCAAGAGCCTCGAGCGCATTGCCGAGGAAGAGGGCAAGCATTACTTGGACGTGATGCTCGACCTGTCGCTGCAGACCGATCTTCGGACCGAGTTCCTCGGCGAAGGACCAGAATTCAACGTCGAACACATGGCAGGCGTCCTCACCGATTCGCCCTACACGGTGCCCGGTGTCTCCGACGGTGGAGCCCACACGAAGTTCTTCAACGGTGGCGCCTGGCCCACCGACATGCTCACATGGATGGTGCGCGACACCGGGGCCATGACCCTCGAGGACGCGCACTACAAGATGTCAGCCCTCGCGGCGCACGCCGGCGGCTTCGTGGATCGCGGTGTGCTGCGGGAGGGTGCGGCAGCCGACATCGTGGTCTACGACCTCGACGAACTGGCCATCGATCCGCCCTGGATCGGCGAACCGGTCTACGACCTCCCCGGAGGTGAGTGGCGTCGGATCCAGAAGGCGAAGGGTTACCGGAGCATCATCGTGAATGGCGCCGAGACGTTCAAGGACGGTGAGTGCACCGGAGCAACGCCCGGCCAACTCCTCCGCCACGGTCGCGGCTGACCCCACCCCACCCTCCGAACGCCTAGCTTCTGCAAGCTCTCGACTCCTCAGCCCCGTTCTGCAAGCTCCTCACCCCTGTACGGGGGTAGGGGGTCTTGCGGAACCGGGCTGAGGTGGTCTGAGCGTGCAGAAGCTAGGCGTTCACGCGCTCGGCGTCGGATGGCCGGGCGGGCGCGTCAGGCCGCAGCGGAAGCAGTGGCGGGTTCGGCGCTCGCGGGTTCGGCACTGCTGGCCCGGGTAAGCAGGGCGAGGGCAAGGAACGCTACGAACAGGCCGAGACCTTGGATGGGGCCGAGGGTCTCGTTCAGGAAGATGGCGCCGGCAATGGCGGCGCCGATCGGCTCACCCTGAAGGAGGATTCCGGCAGTCGAGAGAGGCACGTGGCCCTGAGCCCAAGCCAGGAGACCGTGGCCCAAGCTGCCGGGAATGAGTGCGAGCGCCAGGATCCAGGGCCACCCGTGATCGGGCGGGCCGATGCCGTGATCGGTGAAGGCCACAAACGGCACCAACGAGAGCGAAGCGACGGCGGCCATGCAGAAGAGGTACTCGATGGTGCCGACGCCTTCGCGTGCTCTCTTGGTGGCGAACAGATAGAGCACCCACAGCCCCATGGCAGCGAAGGACAAGATGAGGCCCAGTGCCGTTGTGCCGGTTGCGGCGAAGCCTGGTACGACGAAGAGGACGACACCACCGATGGCACCCGCTGCGCACCCGACCGCGAGCGGCGTGATCTTCTCCCCGAAGATCCGGTTGCCGACCACCATGGCCATGACGGGAACCAAAGCGGCCGTGACCGTTGCGATACCAACGGTCGTGTGGCGCAGAGCTTCGAACCAGACCGCGAGATTCAGCCCGAAGAGCAAGCCGCCCACGAGCGAACGCCTGAGCATGAAAAGGGTGATGCGCCGACGGGTGAACAGTGCGATGAGACCGAAGGTGCAGGCGACGATGAGCAGCCGCCAGAAGGCAAGGACCGCGCCGGGAAGGTCAGCTTTGGTTGCGAGCACCCCACCGGACGACCACGACGCGGTGGCAAGCAGGATGGCGATGACCCCAAGGGCCGCTGAGGACTTCGCTTCGAGCCTTGCTGGGAGTCTCACCCGCAGGACGCTAGTGCCCCTGCCTGCCGAGAAACGATCTTAATCCCAGAGCGGGGCCAGTTTCGAAGTCCGATCTCAGGTGTTATGCAAGTTCCTGCCACGTCGGCTCCCAACTGCAAGGCCAACGACCCCTGTGCTGGGGCGAGTGTCTTGCAGAACCAGGGGTGGGGTTATCGGGTGACCGTGAGTTGGTCGAAGTGGGCGTGGACGAGTGTTTCGTCGCGGGTTTCGAGGAAGAAGCCGATGTTGCCTGCGCCGATGTGGTAGCCCTTCGTGTCGAACCGGCCGACCTCGGTCGAGTTGATCGACATGACCACGACGGTGCCGTCGAGGACGACCTCGAGGACATCAGGTTTGGCGGTGTCGGCTAACGGTGTCGGTGTCGATGTCCTGGTCGAAGTGGAGATCTGAGCCGTGCATGCCTGAGCCGGCGATCTCGGTGATGGTCTTGTTCTCCATTGTTCTCACTCTTTCGGTTCGTTGATCGGGGTGGGTAGCTGTGTGAGAACAACGTACGCCCGACCAACCGATGCCGGATCGGGGCCAACCCCCAACACTGATTCCCCTATTGGGGGTGGTCGATCGCGAGATCAGCCGAAGGCGATGACGCAGCGGCCGCGGGTGCCACCGGCCTCGAGTCGGGCGTGGGCGGCCGAGGCCTGATCGGCCGGATAGGTCTGGGCGACTCGGAGGGTCACCAGACCGTCCTCCACCTGCTGGCGCAGCCGATCGAGCTTGGCCTGCTCGTGGGCGTACTTGGTGACCCAGGTCGCAGCGAACGTGATGCCGCGCTGCGGGGCCGGCTGGTACCCGCGGACCGATGTGTACGCCCCACCGTCGCGGATGACACCAACCACCTCGTCGTTCTGGACCGCACCATCGGCCAACGCGTCGACGCCGTCGGGAAAGTGCTTGCGGACGTGCGACGCGAACTCCGCGCCCCTCGGAACCACGATGTCCGCCCCGAGCGCCGTGACCAGTTCGACGTCTGCGTCCGACGCGTCGGCGATGACGGTCAGGCCATCGGCCTTGGCCAACTGGACGACGTAACCGCCGTAGCAGCCGGCAGCGCCGGTGACCGCGATCGTCTGCCCCGGCTCGAGAGCGAGCAGATCGAGCGAGAGACGCGCGGTCAGACCGTTCATCGGGAGCGTCGATGCCGCCGCATGGGATGTGTCCCGAGGAGCAAGTGCGACGGCATCGGCATCGATCACGAGGCTCTCCCGGTAGGCGCCGTAGGAGCCCTTCGGGACGACGATCGCCATCACCCGATCACCGACGGCCAACGCGCTCGACACGCCGTCACCGACTTCGTCGATCACGCCGGCAGCGTCCATTCCGGGGACGTAGGGCGGGGGATCGGTCTTCTGCATCTCCGCCCGGTCCCCGTTGCGGACGTAGGTGTCCGTAGGGTTCACCGTCGCGGCGTGCACCCGAATTCTCACCTGGCCCGGCCCGGGGTGCTCCTCGGGTAGGTCGACCAGCTGCAGGGCCTCGGGGCCCCCGTACGTCACAACACCAATGGCTCGCATGGCTGCACCGTAGTCACGCGAGGCCCGACCGGACCCGTCGACCGCGGGAAATTCTCCGGTTGGTTTGCGCCGAACCGAAGGTGCCGGAAGGCTCGGACGGAACTACGGTTGTCGAGACAGCCATATCCTTCACTGAGCACCAACCCTCACTGACCTCACACGGAGATCCGCCCATGCGCGAAGCAGTTTTCGTTTCCTATGCCCGAACCGGATTGGCCAAGGCTGCCCGGGGCGGCTTCAACATGACGCCGGCCATGTCGATGGCGGCCCACGCTGTCAAGCACGCAGTCGAGAAGTCGGGTGTCGAGCCCGAGGCCGTCGAGGACTTCTATCTCGGCAACGGTGCGCACGGCGCCGGAAACCTCGGCCGCTTGGCCGGTCTGTTGGCCGGGCTTCCCATCACCACTGGCGGTGCCACCATCCAGCGCCATTGTTCGTCCGGCCTGAACTCGATCGCTCTGGCCGCCAACTACATCCGCAACGACGGGGCCGACGTCGTCGTCGCCGGTGGCGTCGAGTCGATATCCATCCCGAGCCCCGGTTTCGGCGGCAGCGCCAACATGGATTCGGCGCTGACCGAGATGTACCCCGCCATCTACATGGCAATGATCGAGACCGCCGACATCGTCGCCCAGCGCTACAACCTGAGCCGCGAGTACCAGGACGAGTACTCCTACCAATCGCAGATGCGCATGGCCGCTGCCCAGGAAGCCAACCTGTTCGCCGACGAGATCGTGCCCATGGCCACCCAGATGAAGGTGGTCGACCGGGAGACCAAAGAGGAGCGCATCGTCGACGTGACGGTCGACCGCGACGAGTGCAACCGTCCCGGCACAACGCTCGAGGGTCTCGGCACCCTTCCGCCGGTCCGCGGCGAAGGCAACTTCATCACTGCGGGCAACGCCAGCCAGCTCAGCGACGGCGCGGCCGCGGTCGTCATGATGTCCGACGAAGAGGCAGCGCGCCGCGACATCACCCCGATGGGTGCATTCAAGGGCTGGGCCGTCGCCGGTTGTGAGCCCGACGAGATGGGTATCGGCCCGGTCTTCGCCGTTCCGAAGCTCCTCAAGCGTCACGGGCTCACCGTCGATGACATCGACCTGTGGGAGCTCAACGAGGCCTTCGCCAGCCAGTGCCTCTACAGCCGGGACACCCTCGGCATCGACCCCGAGAAGTACAACGTCAACGGTGGGTCCATCGCTATCGGGCATCCGTTCGGCATGACGGGCACGCGTTGTGCCGGCCACGCCCTCCAGGAGGGCAAGCGCCGCGGGGCCAAATGGGCCGTCGTGACGATGTGCATCGGCGGCGGTCAGGGAGCAGCCGGTCTCATCGAGGTCTACTGATCCTCGATCTGTCCGAGGTTCGCTGACGGCGAGTTGTCCGGGTCCGATCTAGAGGACCTTGGTCAGCTCGCCGTCGCGCGTCCAGACTCCGACGGTGCTGTCCCATCCCGCGGGGTAGACCATCCCGTCGGCTCCTAGTGCAACCGCGGGAACGCCCGGTTTGCCATGATGACGCAGCGGTCGCCACGACCACCGACCCGCCTCCGAACGCTTCCAGAGGATGCCGGTGCCATCGTAGGAACCGGTGATGAGCACCGACCCGTCGTCGGTCGTGGCGATGGCCTTGACCGACTTGAGGTGACCGTCGGGCAAGGTCTCGACGAGTTCGCCGGTGTGCACGTTCCACCGCCGCACCCGTCGGTCACGCGACGCTGTGACCACGACGCCTTCACCATCGGCGACAGCGACCGCGTTGACGAGCACCAGGTCATCGGTGCGGTTGCGCCACACCTCCGTGCCGGCACGCCAAGCGCTCACGGAACCATCGGAGGAGCCGGCCACGATGAGATCTGCGCTCGCGCTCCAGGCCAGCGATTTGATGGGCGCGCGGTGAGCCAGCCACTGCGCCGTGCACTGGCCGAGCGTGTTCCATTGACGGATCACGCCGTCGTAGCCACCGGAGAACAACCGCTCACCCGACGGATGCCACACGACGGCGTTGATCGGGCCACCGCCGTCGGCCTGGCCGAGCACGGGCTTCGACGATGCGCGGGTCGGCGTGAGGTGCAGCGTGCCTCGGTAGTCAGCGCTGGCCACGGTCGAGCCGTCCGGCGAGACGGCGACGGTGTTCACGATGCTGTCGTGCTGCGTGAGGGCGGCTGACTTGTCGAGATCGAAGACCGTGCCGTCGTCACGCCCGACCAGGCGTCGGTTGTGGATGACGCTCAGCGCGTTGATGCCACGGGTGAGCACGGGGTCTTCGCCGAGCTCGTACCGGTACAGGCCGGCAGGATAGGTCATGGGCTCGCCGGTGAAACTCCCGACGACGATGTGGTCGTCGGCGAAACATCCCGACCGTTCCCACTGGAAGGCCTGTTGGTACTCGTCGGCGACCTGCCAGGTGTCGCAGTCGTAGACCCGCATCGTGGCGTCGTAGGAGCCTGCGAGCAAGCGCTCGCCCGTCTGATCGAAACGGAGGAACCGCACGGCCGCGGCGGCATCGGTCAGCTCGTGTACCAAGGCGCCGGTGATGGGCGACCACACCCGAGCGATGCCGTCATCACAGCCCGTCACGATGACATCCCCACGAGGGGACCAGTCGAGCGCTTCGGGATCGCCGGGATGGTCCAACCGGTGGAGCACAGACTGCGACCCGAGGTCCCAGACCAGTGCGCTTGCGTCTTCAGCCACCGACGCCAGGAAGCGCCCAGTGGGATCGAATGCCGCTCCGAACACTCCGCTCCGGTGACCGACGAGAGCGTTCTGGTGCCAGACACCGTCGGCCTGCCGATGCCACACGCGGATGGCGGTGTCGTGGTGATCCATGACACAGACCAGCCGCGAACCGTCCGGTGACCACCGCACGGCGTTCACGTCATCGCCGTGGGGTCCGAGTCGATCCAAGCGCGCTCCGGATGCCGCGTCGAGGACGAACGCGTGGTTGTCGGCGACAGCCACCGCGACCATTGTTCCGCTGGCGTCGATTCGGACGTCGTTGACCAGGTCATCGAAGCTGGCGGCCCACACCTCGTGACGGCCCTGCCAGGCGACCACACGGCCGTCGTAGCCGCCGGTGACCGTCAACGTTGATCCAAGGTGGTGGTCGACGGTGGTGATGGGGGAACGGTGGGGCATGGGAGCGTCCGGGAGGGAGAGGCTGGCGGGAGGCTGCTCAGGACTGCAGGCCCAGTTCGGCGAGCACGTTGTCGGTGAACTCGTGCGCGAACCGTTCGAGCCGCCCGAAGATGAAGCCGTTGCGAGATTGGTGGAACGTCGGACCGGGCCAGCGTTCGATCCACGCGCCCATGGCCTCCAACGTTGCCGGTGAGAGCCCCGTCGCGGCGTCGAGGGGAGCGGCACCGGCCAGCAGCGGCTTGAAGAAGAAATGGCGGAGGGAGCGGGCGAGCGCGGCCTGCACGAGCTGGTCGACATCGCGCACGTCGATGTCGGCCGGATCGGACCTCGAGTCGAGTCTGACGAACGCACCCTCGTACGCCTCCCCGCTGACGTATGCGTGGACATCGGCCAACAGCCGACGGCCACGGTCGACGACGGTCGCGGGCGTCTCGGCGATGCGGTACCCGCAGAGTCGCAGTCGCAGGCCGAGGTCCCAGTCCTCGCCGGCGAGATTTTCCTCGCCGTCGGGGCCGGG
>JAQCHM010000080.1 GCA_027730885.1 Actinomycetota bacterium
CCCGACTCTTCTCGGCCAGTTTGTGCATGAGGGCGATGGCCGCTGGGTCGTCGTCGCCGGGCCGGGTCTCGATGACGCCGTCGGTGATCATGGCGTCGATGACCGCTCGCCCCAGATCGGTCCGCACAATCGTGAGGGTCCAGTCGGTCTCGTTCCCGATGCCACCGGTGGAGATGTCGGCGTGCTCGGCCGCGAAGTCGGGGCAGTGGTTGCAACCCTCGCGGGTCCAGGCGTGGCACTCCTTGAGGTTGATCTCGTGGTAGTCACCGTTGCGCATCCAGACCTGGAAGACCCCCTTGATGTTCATCTTCACGATGTCCTCCTTGGCCAAGCCGTACTTGAGGAGGAAGAGCTCGTCGAACATCGAATCGTCGAAGCTCTTGGAGCAGAGCAGTCCGATGTTGAGTTTGATGGGCTTGGAAACCTTGCCGACCTTGCGATGCCACATGATCGGAGGGATGGAGCTCTGGCAGCTCATGCCGACGAGCGCGAGGTTGGACAACCCGCGCTCGACAGCTTCGTCGTAGGCCATGGTGTTGGCCGAATACGTGTAGCGACTTCCTGCCCCCGCCAGGACCTCCTCGCGGTTGGTCGCCACGCCCGGCCGGGCCTTCCAACCACCGGTGCCGCCTTCGAGCATGGACACCAGCGCGCCATCGATGATGCCGTTCTCCAAGGACCAGATGAGAATGGCCGACACGAGGCCGCCATCCTGCCCGATCTCGTAGACGTGGTCGTCCTTGGCCCGGACCAACAGAATGTCCTTGTAGATGCCGGACATCTCGCCGGCCTCCCGCTCGCGACCGAAGAGATGGTCGTTCGCTTCGTCCTCCCAGCTTCGAAAGCGAGGACAGGCACGGGTACAGGACGTGCAACCCTTCTCGCCGTGGACGCAGTTGTCGATGCCAAGCTCTTCTTCGAGGTGGAATGGGCGATAGGCGCCCGGCTCGTGTTTGTAGCCGATGACATCGTGGGGGCAGGCGATGACACAGCCGGCGCATCCCGTGCACAGGCCTGAGGTGACGACTTCGCTGAACAGCTCTTTCCATTGGAAGTTCCAGCGTTCCTTCTTCGCCCCACCTTCCGCTGAGATCGCTTCGGCCGGTTCGCTCATCGTGTCGGTCACGTCACCATGGTAGTGCGACCGACCGTGTCGGCCCAGCTCAGAGGTCGGCGATCGAAATGACGCAACCCGCGATGATCTCGTTCAGGTCGGCCGGCAGCTGTGCCGCTGGATCGAGCAGCAGGTCGGCCTCGATCTCAGCGAAACGATCGTAGGGAATCTGCTTCTGGCTCTCGTCGAAGACGCACTGACACAGCTCGATGCGCAACAACGCGTCCTCGAGCGGTTCAGCACACGAGGCCAGGAACGCGTCGCGTGTCTGTTCCGAGTAGTCGGTGGGCGTCCCGGGGCCACACGCAGCCGCGAGATAGAGCACGACGACGGCGAGCGACAACTTCACCCAGCGGAGCGTAGTCAGTCGGGGTAGGCCAGTTGTCGAGCCCGGGTGAAGATGTCGTCGAGCATGAGTTCGGTCAGCCGGCCGGTGAAGGTGTTCTGCTGGCTCACGTGATAACTGCCCAGGATCCAGGCGGCGGGATCGGTGTCGAGGGAGACCTCGACACCGTGGGCGAACTTGGGCTTGGGCCCGGGAGGGAGCCGATCGGCGAAGTAGGCACAGACCGCTGCGAAGCCGAAGGCCCCGAGCGTGACGAACACCCGACCGTCGACGACGGCGAGCTCGCGATCCAGGAATGGCCGGCAGGTGTCACGCTCCTCCGTGGTCGGTTTGTTGGCCGGCGGTGCGCACTTGACCGGCGAAGTGACGAACGCGCCGGTCAATTCCAGCCCGTCGCCCCGGCGGACGCTTTGCGGCTGGTTGGCGAAGCCGGCTCGATGCAGCGCCCGGAAGAGCCAGTCCCCTGACCGGTCGCCGGTGAACATGCGCCCGGTTCGGTTGGCCCCGTGCGCGGCGGGCGCGAGTCCGACGATGATCACGCGCCCGTACGGGTCGCCGAACGGGGGCACGCCCTTGCCCCAGTAGTCGTCGTCGGCGTAGGCCGAACGCTTTTCGCGAGCGACCGTTTCACGCCAGTTGACCAGACGAGGGCACGCTCGACAAGCCGAGATTTCATCGCTGATCCTCAGCAACGGGTTCACCGGATCGCTCGGGTCACGACGACCCGGTTGTCGAGAGGATGCCACGTGCTCGACGCTAGATAGCGTGAGGCGCTATGGCACGTTCGTCGGGCAGCAAATCACAGGAGCCGAAGCCCACCACGGTGCTGCTGGTGCGTCACGGCCGCACCCCCACCACCGGTCAGGTCCTGCCCGGCCGAGCCCGCGGGCTGCACCTGTCCGAGGAAGGCAGGGCCCAAGCCGACCGTGCGGCTCAACGGATCGCCGCGTTGACCGGGCCCAAGGCCAAAGGCGTCACGGCCGTGTACAGCTCACCGATGGAACGAGCCCGCGAGACCGCAGCCCCACTGGCCAAGCTGCTCGGGCTGAGGGTCCGGCAGCACAAGGGCCTGATCGAGGCCGATTTCGGCTCGTGGACCGGGCGGAATCTCAGCGAGCTCGGCAAGCTGCCCGAGTGGACCCAAGTGCAGCGTTACCCCAGCGGCTTCCGCTTCCCCGGCGGCGAGTCGTTCTCCGAGATGCAGACCCGAATGACCGGTGCCATTGCCGAAGTCGTGAAACGGCATCCCGGCGAGATGATCATGTGTGCCTCGCACGCAGACACCATCAAGGCGGCGGTCGCCGCCGCGATGGGTAGTCACCTCGATCTGTTCCAGCGCATCGTCATCGGCCCCTGTTCCATCACGGCAATCACGTACACCCACAGCGGACCCATCGTCCTCGCGGTCAACTCCATGGGCGACGATCTCAAGACCCTGGTGCCCTCCTAGCCATGTCGACGTCCTTCGAATTCACCGACCCCCGCCACTTCGTGGCCGGCGCCGTTGGCGAGCCAGGCCAGCGGGTCTTCTACCTCCAAACCAGTCAGGACAGTGAGGTCGTCTCGCTGAAGATGGAGAAGCAGCAGGTCCAGGCGTTGGCCCAGTTCCTCGGCTCGGTCCTCGAGGATCTCCCCGCGCCGGCGGCTCCAGTCGCCGCAGCAGAACTGGTCGAGCCCATCGAACCCCTCTGGGTCGTCGGCCAGATCGCCGTCGGGATCGACGAAGCCGAGAGCCGGATCGTCCTCGTGCTCGAAGAACTCGTGCTCGAAGACGAGGACGATGACGACCTGGACGAGATCACCGAGGACTTCTTCGAGGACATCACCCTCGGCGCTCGCCTCCGCCTGCACATCACGTCAGCCCAGGCCCAGGCCTTCATCAAGCAGTCCGAGACGTTGATGTCCGCCGGACGACCTCCCTGTCGGCTCTGCGGTCAGCCTGATGGCCGAGGCGGCCACATCTGTCCCCGCCTCAACTGACCCGCCCCACCGAACCATGACCGACAACGCCGAGCACTCAGTCGACTCCGACGGCTCGATGAACGACGAGTTCGGTGACTCAGCACTGCAGCTACCACAGGAGTATCTGATCGAGCTGTTCGAGTCCGGTGACATGGAAGTCGAAGGCAGGATGCCCTACAGCTCGAACACGACCTTGCTGGTCACGGTGTCCGGGCTGGTGAAGATGTCCGATTCCGACGAGGCCGAGTCGGTGGCCCATCAGGCCATCTACAAACCAGGCCGAGGAGAACGGCCGCTGTGGGACTTTCCCCCCGATCTCTACAAGCGCGAGGTGGCCATGTACCGTCTGGCCCACGCGCTCGGATTCGACGTCATTCCCCCCACCGCCATTGCGGTGGGGCCCTTCGGCGAGGGTTCGGTACAGGCGTTCGTCAACGCCGACTTCTCCGAACACTACTTCACCATGGCCAAGGCCGGTATCGGTGAACGCGACCTGAAGCAGCTCTGTCTGCTCGATCTCATCGCCAACAACGCCGACCGCAAGTCGGGCCACTGTCTGCTCGGCCGCGACGGTCGGGTCTACGGGATCGACCACGGCCTGGCCTTCCACGCTCAGTGGAAGCTGCGCACCGTCCTCTGGGACTACGTCGGCGAACCCGTACCCGCCGAGGATCTCGCGGCGGTCGAGCGATTCGTCGGCGACGGTCCGCCGGCCGAACTGTGTGCACTGCTCGACCGTTTCGAAACCGATGCCATGATGACCCGGGCCGCGGCCGTGTTGGACGAGGGCGCCTTCCCCGAGGACGAGACCGACGGCCATCGCTGGCCCTGGCCGCTCGTTTGAGGCTAGAACCCCATGATGACCACAACCGCAGATTCGGAAACGACGTGGGAACGCATTCGGTACGACGTTCCGGCGGAGCGGGTCGCTCGTGTCACGCTGGCTCGGGCCGAGGCCGCGAACGCGCAGGACTACCAGATGCTCTCGGAGATCAATCAAGCGTTCGACAAGGCCATGCGGGATCCGGACATACGAGTCGTCGTCCTGGCTGCCGACGGCAAACACTTCTCGTCCGGCCACGATCTGCGTGACCGCACCGACATCAACGACCTCCCGACCATCGGCACCCAGTGCCATTTCGATGCCGAAGGCGCCGAGGGCTACATGGCAAGGGAAGCCGAGATGTACGTCGGCCTCTGCTGGCGCTGGCGCAACCTGCCGAAACCGACGATTGCCTCGGTCCAGGGCAAGGTCATCGCCGGCGGACTCATGCTCGTGTGGCCCATGGACCTCATCGTGTGCTCCGAGGACGCCACCTTCTCCGACCCCGTCGTGGCGTTCGGCGTCAACGGGCACGAGTACTTCGTTCACCCCTACGAGGCCGGCGCCCGCTTGGCCAAGGACATGCTGTTCACCGGTCGAGCCATCAGCGCCCAGGAGGCACTGCAACACGGGATGGTCAGCCGGGTCGTGCCTCGGGACCAATTGGAGACCGAGACCATCGCGTTGGCTTCACACATCGCAAAGCGGCCGATGTTCGGCCTCACGCTGGCCAAGCAGTCGGTGAACAACTCCCAGGAGGCCATGGGGATGTACACGGCGATCCAGTCGGCATTCGGCCTGCACCACGTCGGCCACAGTCACAACAGGCTGAAGTTCGACGGCAGCATGGTCGACCCCGAAGGCGTGCAGGTCATTCGCTCAGAGGCCTGATCCTCACCGTTCTCCCATCCGCCCGGCCGCGAACACCGGCGAACAGGCCTACGCAGTCGGGGGGTCCCGCTGAAGAACTCGACGCGTTGGCCGACTCGTCGAAGCCGATGACGTCGACGACGTCGCCGGTCCGCAGACCAAGACCCTCGATCTGTTCGGGGTCGACGGGGAGTGCCAGCACCCTAGCCCCGGCGGATCCGAGCAGGATGTCGCTTCGAAGCAGGGGCTCGCCAGGCTGGACGTCTCGGATCAGGAATCCCGAGGGCACCTCGGCCGGCCCGACCAATGTCGTCTCGAGGGTTTCGTTGGCGGCGATGGCGATGGTGGTCAAGCCCGCGCTTCCGGCTTCGATCGGTTCTCCTCTTCCCAGGGGAGAGGCCGCGACCACGACCTCGACGCGCCGTCCCCGATCCTCCAGCACCCTCGTCGTAGCCGCGAAGGCAACGAACGCAGCCAGCCCCATGAGAGCATGAGCCACCGTCAGTCGAGTTCGTATCGGCAGGGCTCGCACGAGTTCCGCTCCGTTCCCGGTAGGAGTTGCGAGCCCGACGATCGGGCCGCAGCCGCACCGTAGGGAACGGTGACCGATGGGTGAAGGGAGCGCGCACCCCCTTGACAGACAACGGCCGCTGTGCGTGTACGCAGGCCCCTGCGAGCGGACAGTGACGAAAACTGACGGAAACAGCCGCTAACTTAGGCGTATGGTCCGTATCACAGACGAACTCAGCGACGGGTGGGACGGCGTTCGAAAGGCGTACCCTCCGCTCCTTTCCACTGCGCAGGTCGCCAAAATGCTCGATCTCAACGTTCGGACCGTCTTGGCCATGGCGAACGATGGCCGCCTTCCGGCCAGCCGCCTTGCCGACTCCCGCAAGTACCACTTCCTGCTCGAGGACGTCATCAAGACCCTGCAGGCCAATCGGGTCACCGAGCAGGTCGACCAGGCCGCACTCGACGCCGAGTAATCGTCGGGATCTACTCGCCGCTCGCCAGCTCGACCCAAGCGATGGAGGCCAGTGGGACGAGCCAGCGAGCCCCTCGCCCATCGATGCCCTGGACGTGTCGGTCGGCGACGGCTTCCATTCGCCCTCGTATCGGATCGCCGTCGCGACGGCCCAGTGTCACCCCGGCCCGGTCGACAACCGCACCCCGGCGTAATGCAGCCAAAGTGAAGGGGTACCCGTAAGCGGCGCGGACGACCTTGGTTTCTCGTTCGACGTTTGCGAACACGCCGAGGACGACATCGGTCACCACCGTCACGTCGCCCCCGGTCCGTAGCGCGATGGTCGCCACCTCGTCGCCGGCGTGAGAGATCCGCCCGGTGAATTGCCGGCCGCCGACCTCAACGGTGAGCAGGTGTCCCTGTTCGGACAACGCCACCATCGCCTCGGTCAGGCTCCGTTCGGCAGCGATCTGCTCGGCAACCGCGAGCTCGCGCTCCGCGACGTCGTTTCGGGCGTCGAGACGCACGCGGCGAACGTCACGCTCGGTCGAGGCGATCGGATCCATCGGTCCCCATCGACCGTTGGACCGGCGGTTTGAACTCAACCCACCGTCCGCGATGCCGTACATCTCCCTTATTTAGGTCTTGACATCTTTTCTTTACTCTTCTTTACTCTCAAGATGACGGCAACTTCCTACGCAGTGCAGCCAGGCGACTCCCTGTGGTCGATCGCCCAACAAGCAACTTCTCGGACTGCCATCGACGCGGCCGCGTATTGGGCCGAGTTGGTGCGACTGAACCGAGAAGCGGTCGGTAACCAACATCGCCTGGACCGACCCGGCACCATGGTGGCCCTCCCCGATCCTCATCTGCTGTGAGCTGATTGCGTTATGCTGAGAACGGATGTTCGACCACCTGGATCAGCTCAATCCGCAGCAACGCGACGCTGCCGTCCATCGAGGCGCTCCGCTGCTGATCGTCGCCGGCGCAGGGACCGGCAAGACCAAGACACTCGCCGCCCGGGTCGGCCAGTTGGTCGCCGAAGGAGCGGATCCCAACCGGATTCTGCTGCTGACCTTCACCCGACGGGCCGCCGAGGAGATGCTGAGCCGGGTCTCATCCGCCTCCGCCTCTCGAGCCGCCGCCCAGGTCTGGGGTGGGACCTTCCACGCCATCGCCAACCGCCTGCTTCGCCAGTACGGCGGCGCGGCGGGTCTTTCGCCGTCGTTCACCGTGCTCGACCAGGGGGACAGCACAGACCTGTTCGGGATGGCACGCACGGCCGAAGGGTTCGCTGAGCGAGGCAAGCGGTTCCCCCGCAAGGAAACGGTGGCCGCGGTCTACAGCCGCATGGTCAACAGTCAGCAGAAGCTGGACGCCGTCCTCGAGGTCGACTACCCGTGGTGCACCGACCATGCCGACGGGTTCCGTACCCTGTTCACCGCCTACACCACCACCAAGCGGACCCAGCAGGTCCTGGACTACGACGATCTGCTCCTTTTCTGGCGAGGCCTCACTGCCAGCCCGGTCGGCGGCGCGATGCGCGACCTGTTCGACCACATCCTCATCGACGAGTACCAGGACACCAACCCGATTCAGGCCGACATCATCCAAGGAATGGCCCGCCCAGCCGACGACGACCGACCCACCGAGGTGTGCGCGGTCGGCGACGACGCCCAAGCCATCTACGGGTTCCGTTCGGCGTCGGTGGAGAACATGTGGGCGTTCGCCCAGCACTTCCCCGGCGCCCGGACCATCACCTTGGAGCAGAACTATCGGTCCACCACCCCCATCCTCACCGTTGCCAACGCGGTGCTCGCCCAAGCGGCCGGGCCGAGCTTCGGCGAGGTCACCCACTTCGCGAAGGAACTCTGGTCCACCCGCAGCGACGGCCTCCGACCCCGACTCATCACCGCAGCCGACGAAGCCGACCAGAGCCGTTTCGTGGCCGAGTCCGTCCTCGACGCTCGCGAACGCGGCATCGACCTCCGCAAGCAGGCCGTGCTGTTCCGGGCCGGTCATCACTCCGACGGACTAGAACTCGAACTGGCCCGCCGTGACATCCCCTTCGTCAAATTCGGCGGCCTGAAGTACCTCGAGGCGGCCCACGTCAAGGATCTTCTCGCCCTGCTCCGTGTCTTGGAGAACCCGGCCGACGTGTTGGCCTGGCATCGGGTGTTGGCCACCCTCGACGGCGTCGGCCCTGCAACCCTGCGCCGCCTCAACGCTGAACTCGGGTTCGGCGACCCGTCCCAAGCGCCGGCGAACTCCGACGGCGAACCACGCGCAAACGCCCTGACGAAGTTCCTGCACAGCGACATCAAGCTCCCCGGCGCCGCCACCGCTCAGGCGACCGAGTTGCGCGGCGCGCTCGAGGGTTGTCTCGGCTCGAACCTGCGCCCGGCCGAAGAGATCGACCGGCTGAAGCCATTCTGCGAACTGGTGTTCCCGGCCAAGTACGACAACCCCGTGCCTCGCCTGGCCGACCTCGACCACTTGGCCTCCACCGCGTCGGCCTACAAATCACGAGACCGGTTCCTCACCGAACTCACCCTCGACCCACCGTCGAAGACCAGCGCTCAGGCCGGCCCACCGCACCTCGACGACGACTGGCTGACCCTCAGCACCATCCACTCGGCCAAGGGGATGGAGTGGAAGAGCGTCCATCTCATCCACGCGGCCGACGGCAACCTCCCCTCCGACATGGCCATCGGCGACAAGGCGGGCCTGGCCGAAGAGCTACGCCTGCTCTACGTGGGCCTCACCCGCGCCCGCGACGAACTCACCGTCAGCTTCCCGTTGCGGTTCCACGTGCATCGGCAAGGTCTCGACGATCGCCACGTCTACGCCCAGCTCAGTCGTTTCCTCGAACCGGTTCGTCCCCTCTTCGACCAAGGTCACACGGGCGGTCCCGCCGGTGACCTGGTCGACCTCACCGAACCGCTGGGCTCCGTCGGCGTCGCCGACGAGGTCGACGCCATGCTCTTCTCCCTCTGGGATTGACCCACCCCCGCCCCCCACGGATCGGGAGTGGGTGAGAACCGTTTTCGGCACCCCAGCACTCCCGCTCCGAGGGGTGGGGGTGGGTGGGAGTTACCAGTGGCGGAGGTCGACCGGCCACTGGTCGATGACGAACTCGCCGTCGACCACCCACATCCGCTCGTGCTTGGCGATCGTGGGATCGACGTGGGCCGGGAGGAGGCGGACCTGGTCGCCGACTCGCAACGGGGTCACGTCGGTCGACAGGGTCGAGTGTTCGTCAGAGCAGAACCGCAAGTCACCATCGGGCCAGGTGGGGTTGCCGTGATCCATGCCGAAGGCCTTGAGACCGGCGTTGGTCACCGCCCAGCCCTTCGGGCTGACCGACACCACGTCGGCCAGAACCGACAGGGCGATCTCGAACGGAACCTCGAGGGTGGCGTACTGGGTGTCCATCAGGCAGTAGGAGCCGGCCTGCATCTCGTTGACCCACTCGTTGACCGCGTAGGTCCCGGTGCCGCCACCAGAGACGATGTCACCTCCGACATCACGGTGCGCTGCCAGCAGGAGTTCCATCGCCGTTTCCACCTTGGCCCGACGACGCTCGGCCGACGGCACCATCATGAGATGACCCTCGTAGCCCATGACGCCGCGGACCTCGAGCCCTGCAGCTCGGGCCTTGTCGGCCAGACGGCCGGCCTGAGCGGGGTCACAGCCACATCGGGGCAGGCCGACCTCGACGTCGATGAGGACTTGACGGACGCCCCCGGCGATGACCGCGGCCAGGATCTCATCGGAGTCGACGGCCGCGGTGATGTCGGCCCCCTGTTCGACCAGGACCCCGAGCCGCCGGTAGTCCAAGGTCTCGTTGGCCAGCAGCAGATCGGTGCCTACACCGGCCCCGACCAGACCCTCGATCTCGGCGACCGTCGCGGTGCAGAACCGGTGATGGCCGACGGCCTCCATCTCCCGGGCCAACGCCGTCGACTTGAACGCCTTGACGTGGGGACGGAGCCGATCACCAGGCCGCGCCTCGCTCATCACCGCGAGGTTGCGATCGAAAACCGATCGCTCGACCACGAGCGCCGGCGTAGGAAGCTGGTCGATGGTTGCAGGGAAGGCCATCGACCGAGCGTAGTTGGTGCCTACCCGACGGGTTGGGCCGAGCCGGCAAGCGGCGACGGCTGAAACGTCTTGATGACCGGCAGGACTTCCTTGGCGAAGAGTTCCATGCTCTGGCGGGCCATATCGATCGGCATGCCGCCGTAGCGGAACACGAAGGTGATCTCCGACGTGGCGAACGTGTCGGACAGTTCCTTCACCCGTTCGATGACCTGGTCGGGGGTACCCCACGGATGGCCACCGACGAAGCCCTGCGCGAACAGGTCGGGGCGCTCGCGAAGGATCGCCGACCGAGCACCGTACGCCTCGTAGCCCTTGAGGTTGGCCAGGTGATCGCCGAGCATCTCGTAGTGCCGCAGAGCGGTCTCGGCGTAGCCCGCCATGTATCGCTCGGCCGGCCCCGCGCCTCCTCTGTCGTTGGCGCGACATAGGTCCACAAGGCCAGGCGCGTGTCGACAGGGCCGAAGCCGGAAGCGGACCGGACGTCGGCG
>JAQCHM010000081.1 GCA_027730885.1 Actinomycetota bacterium
GTGGTTGATGCCGCTCCCGAACCGGAAGTGGCCGGGGACGACATGGCCACCATCGACGCGCTCTGCTTGGCCTGTCGGGCTCAGCTGTCCGGCAACACAGGCGTCAGTGCGGGTGAACCACCGAGCGGCGGCCTCGGGTCCCAGGAAGCCGCACACGTAGCTGGACGCACCGGCGATCATTGCGCACCAACCCAGCGCGCCGTCCACGCGGGAGAACTCCTCGACCAGGGCAATCTGAGCCATCGGGTCGAGCTCGGGTCCGCCGAGTTCGGCCGGTACGGCCGCTCGCATGATGCCCGAGCGATGGAGCGCTTCGACCCCGGCGGCCGGGAGTCGGCAGTGCTCGTCCATCCAGTCACGAGACGCTGCCATCGCCGGCTCGACGCTCCGCGCGATCTCCAGCCGTTCGGCTAGTTCCATGTTCCACTCCCTGGCTCGGGCTCTTGGATGGGCGGCTAGCCAGCGGACCCCGTGTGCGCCCGACCGGGTGGTTGGAGTCTGTGGCGGAGCAGCTGGCTGTGAGGCCGGCGTTGTTCTGGTCGCCTTCGGTCCGGTGCTGGTTGTTGGCCATCTGATCGGTCACCGAGGGGACCCGATGGTGCCCCCGGATCAGCCGTGATTGCTGTCGATCGAGTCGTACGAAGAATTTCCGACTGTCTGCATCCATCGAACCCATTCGTTCCGTAGCAGGGGTATCGATCACAACAAGGAGGTACTCCCGTGTCGAAACCAAACCTGTCGGTCTCCACCCCGTCTGACCCCAACCCGTCCGACCCCAACCTGACCCAGCGAGATCGGGGCCGGCCGACCCGATGCCGCGCGGTGCGCTTCGGCGCCGTGGCGACCGCCCTTGCCCTCTCCCTGGCCGCTTGCGGCAATAGCGACTCGGATGCCTCCGAGGGAGCGGCGGACGCTGCGGAGAGCACTGCTACAACAGACGCAGCAGCGAGCACCGACGACACCGAGGCCCCGGCCGAGGAGCTCGGGACGATCGTTGATGTGGCTGTGGCCAATGGTTCGTTCACCACGCTGGTGGCGGCGGTCGAGGCCGCTGGTCTGGTGGAGACGCTGTCGGGTGATGGTCCGTTCACGGTGTTCGCGCCGACCGATGAGGCGTTCGCTGCTGCTCTGGAGAGCCTCGGTTTGACGGCTGAGGAGCTGCTCGCCGACAAGGAGACGCTGACGTCGATCTTGACCTACCACGTGGTCCCAGGAAAGGTGCCGAGCAGTGATGTGGTGACGCTGGACGGTCAGTCGGTGGCGACGGTCAACGGTGCCGAGGTCGAGATCTCGGTCGATGGCGATACGGTCATGGTCAACGGCGCGAAGGTCGTGACCGTCGACGTCGAAGCGAGCAACGGTGTCATCCACGTCATCGACAGCTTGCTGCTCCCGCCCGCAGGCTGACGTCTTCCCCTTGCAGGGTGACCTGGCCCTGGGGGGGGTGCGTGTGGGGTCGGAGCGGCAAGTTCGAGGCGAGGGTCGCTACCCTCGTTGGATCGGCATGATCTCCTCGGACCCTCCGCCCCGCCCGCTTGCAGCACGAACGCCGCTTCGATTCTCCTCGGGGATCGAAGCGGCGTTCTGTGCCGGTGACGACGGAGCACTGAAGCTGGCGCACGACGCCCATGGATGCCTGGTCTACGGGTTGTGCCGTCGGATGCTCACAGCGGAACAGGCGGACGAGGTGACCCAAGACGTGTTCCTCAGTGCCTGGCGGGCCCGAGCGCAGTTCGACCCGTCCCGCGGCACGTTGTCGGCCTGGTTGGTGGGTATCACCAAGCGCCGGATCGTCGATCACCTTCGGTCCGAGGGGCGTCACGCGAACCGGCGAGCCGAAGTCGGCGAGCTTCCCGATCGTCCGGGCGAGGCAGTGGTCGAACAGCTGGCTGATCGACTCCTCGTGGCAGCAGCACTCCGCGAGCTCCCCGAACGTGCGCGAGAGACGCTCCACCTGGCGTACCAACAGGATCTGACACACCAGCAGATTGCTGAACGGACGGGGCGAGCGCTGGGAACAGTCAAGAGTGACATCCGCCGAGGCCTGCAGGCGATTCGACAGCACGTGAGGGTCAGCGATGGCTGAGAAGGATTTCTACGCCGTTCTCGGCGTCGCTCAGGACGCGTCCGACAAGGACGTGACCAAGGCGTATCGAAAGTTGGCTCGGCAGTTTCACCCCGATGCCAACCCGAACAACCCGGCGGCCGAGACGCGTTTAAAGGAGCTCTCGGCTGTCTACGAAGTCATAGGCGACGCCGACAAGCGCAAAGAGTACGACGAGGTTCGACGCCTGGGCCGGCTGGGCGGATCATTTGATGACGAGTTCGGTGGCGAATTCGGTGACATCGAAGCGATCCTTCGAGCGTTGACGGTGGACGATGTGCAGCCGCTCGAACCCCCGGCCACCATCTGGGAGGGCATCGAAGCATCCGTCGCTGCCGACCAGTCGATGGAGCCGGTTGACCTGACCGCCCACCGGCGTCGACGGATGCAGCGACTGACGGCGATCGCGGCGGCGTCTGCCGTCGTTCTCGGTCTGGGCGCGTTCCTGTTCTCCAACGCTTCGGGAACCGAAGGGCAGGTAGAGGCGGCCGCTGACCTGGCCTACGACGAGGCCAATTTCGATCCTTTGGGTGCCGAGGCACTTGCCCAGGTTTCGCTCGTCAACGACGAAGGCGAGTATCGCCTTGCGTTCGACCGGGCCGACCTTCCCGACGACCTTCGGGAGAGCGCCGATCTGGAGATCTGGCTCATCGAACCCGACGCCAACGGCCAGCCGATGGATCTCCGATCGCTGGGGATCATCGATGCCGACGATGTCGGCACGGTTGTCATTCCCGCCGACGTCGACCCCTCGAGGTTCCGAGTCGTCGACATCAGCATCGAGCCCCGAGACGGCGACGAGGCCCACTCGGGTCGTTCGATTCTCCGTGGTCAGCTCGAGGCGTTGTAGATCGTCCCTGGCCGCGTGGTCCTGTGGTGGGGCGGGTCGGTCCGGCCGGATCGGGGTGGATTCAGCGACGGCGGGCCAGGTGGCGGCGGACGCGAATGAGCATGCGGACCATCTCCTCGGCCAGGACGGGCGGGGCAACGATCGGGTGGTTGTAGACCGCGTACTCCTTGGCTACGAGCGTTGCCAGGTAATCGAGCAGCTCGGTCTCCGAACCCTTGACCATCAGATAGTCGGCGTGGGACTCGTTGTAGAACACGATCCGTTCGTCAGCGTCGAACCGGCTGCGAGCCTCACCAGGAGTGGGGTCGGGAGCGACTGACGGCAGGCGACTCGAACGCTTGGTCGCGCCGTCCGAGCCTGCTCGGGGTGGGGGAGGGTCCGACGTTCCGGACTTGGTCAGATCGTCCAGCGTGGGGGCGTCGGCTTCGATCGACCCACGGTCGGCGTCACGCGAGGGCTGGTCGGTTCCGTCACCATCACCATCACCGTCGCCGGCAGCTCCGACCAGTGAGCGCATCGGGTTGTCGAGGTCGTGCAGCTCGCGAAGGACGGGGGCGAAGATGCGGCGGATCTCGTCGGAGACTCAGTCGGAGGTCTCCCGGTCGATCTCCTGCCGCACTCGTTCGGCCAGGGCCTGCACCGCAGGGGCGACCGATCGAACCGCGTCGAGGAAGACGGGGAAGGCCTCATCGTCTCGCAGGATCGCTCGTCGCCCGGCCGATTGTGCGAGCGGAGCAAACGCGATTCGGCCGCTCACCTGACCGCTCGACCACGGCGGGACCGCGAATTCCTCGAGTTCACAGAGATCGTCGATGATGCTGGTCCCCGCTCGGCCCACGACGGCTACCCGGCGCCTGGACCCGTCGGGAGGGGCCACGTAAAGTGCGAACTCGAGTGGGCCCCACAAGGTCTGATGGGACCGCAAAGGAACCTTGGCTCCATCGGGTTCCTCCGCGGTGACCAACTCGGCCAGCTCGCCCTCGATCACTTCGATCTCGTAGAGCCCGCCCTCGATGGCGGCGGCCCGCCGCCGCCTCAGGTAATCGACGACCTTGCGTTGGGTGAGCATGCGCAGGACTTCGCGGTCGATGTCTCGCAGGTAGATCGTGGTTCCGGCTTGGCTCCTTGCCCGGCGGCGCTCCTGGTCAAGCTGAGCATTGGCCGAACCGCGAACCAAGCTGAGGCACCAGGTCTCGGGCGAACCCTCGGCTCGGCTGACGATGTCCATTCGTCCGCCGAGTTGCTGGAAGGCCAGCAGGCCGATGGCCTTCTCGCCCAACGTGCGATCGTTGCCCACCTTGACCGACTTGAACAGGTTGCGGGCCACCTCCCGCAACCGGTCGGGGCTCATCCCGCGCCCGACGTCGTCGATGGCGATGGTCGGATGGCGGCCTCGTCGTTTCAGCACGACACGTATGCGGGCGCCGGAAGCTCCAGTCTCGGCGTACTCGTCGGCCGCATTCGACACGAACTCGTTCAGCGCGTCCTTCGGATCCTGGTAGGCCTGGCCGGTGACCAAGACGGCGTTGGCGACGCTGCCGATACGAAGGCGAACCCGCTCAGACATCGTGCATCAGTGCGAGCAGACCGACTACTTCGGGGTCGAGGCGGATGGGGACACCGGCGCACATGGCTTGAAGCTATCCCGAGCCGCTGGTCGGCGGAGCGTTGGAGAGGAGCCGGGCGGCCCATCGGGAGAGATCCTTGACCTCAGAGGTCATGGATCTGACCGGCGGGGGGTCGTAGCGTTTCGACATGACCACATCGCCGCCCGGCCTGCTCCTTCGTGAATGGCGCACGCGGCGCCGCTACAGCCAACTCGATCTCTCGGTTGCGGCTGAAGTCTCGACCCGCCATCTGAGCTACATCGAAACCGGCAGGTCGAGGCCGAGCCCGGAGATGATCATCCACTTGTGCGAGCACCTGGCGGTGCCGATGCGGACCCGCAGCGAGATCCTGTTGGCCGCCGGATTCGCTCCCCGGTATCGCCAGACCCGGGTCGAGCCGGCAGTCGATCGGGAGTTGATCGACGCAGTAGAACAAGTCGTTCGCTCGCACGGCTTCCCGGCCGTCGTGGTCGACGGGGACTGGAACCTCATCACCACCAATACCACGGCGACGATCTTCCTCGACGGGGTGGCTCCTCGCCTGCTGGATGCACCGGCGAACGTGATCCGACTCTCCCTCGATCCCGACGGTCTTGCGCCGCGCATCACCAACTTCGAGTAGTACGCCGGCCACATGTTGCTGCGCGTGCGGCGGGCGATCAGTCACGCGCCGTCGCCGACGCTCGAGGCGATCCTCGACGAGTTCGGGCATCTGGCAACAGAGGCCCACTTCGGGTCGTCGCAACCCCAGCTCCTCCTCCCGCTCGAGCTGGCGAGCCCCCAAGGCTGCATCCGCTTGTTCTCGACCATCACGACCTTCGGATCTCCCCGTGACGCGACCCTCGAGGAGTTGGCGATCGAGACCTTCTATCCGGCCGACTCGGAGAGCAAGCTCCGTCTCGCCGGGTACCTCTCTTCGGCCGGACTCAGCTGAAGGGCACGACTAGAAACGATCGTTCGTACGCTTCTTGGCCGGCACCTTGAACGGGGCCTCCAGGAGGGCTTCGAACTGGGCGTCGTCGGGTTGCTTGGGCTCGTTGAGGCGCTGCAGGTACGACTTGAGGGCAGCACGAGCGGCCGGCACCTGCTCGCCTTTCGTGCCGACCGAGCGGGCGAGGGCGTCTTTCGCCTTGGCCACCCGCTCCTTGCGCGCCGCCTTTTCTTCGTCGGAGTACTCGCGGACCACCTTGTTCTTGCGGGCCGCTTCGGCTGCCTTACGACGAGCCTCGGATTCCTGCAGGGGGGTAAGTCTGTTGCTGGCCATGGTGAAGTGATCTCCTGAACGTTGCGCGCGCCGGCGGTGAGCCTACCGGGCTGAAGGCCAGGTCAAGACCTTGTCGTCGATCCTCTCCGGGACGGGCAGCCGGGTCTCGCCTTCGATGTCGATGGTGGGAAGGATCCGGTCGAGCCACGCAGGTAGCCACCAGTTGGCATCACCGAGCAGCTTCATCGATGCCGGCACGAGCACCATGCGAACGATGGTCGCGTCGACGAAGATCGCGGTGGCCAGACCGAGGCCGAACATCTTGGTCGTCGGATCGCTCCCGAGGACGAATCCGAAGAACACCGAGATCATGATCAGCGCGGCGGAGGTGATCACTCGCGCCGTGCCGGCGATGCCGCGGATCACCGACTGGTCGTTGTCGCCCGTTGCCAGGAACTCCTCTCGAACCCGCGAGAGGAGGAACACCTCGTAGTCCATGGACAGTCCGAAGAGGATGGCGAACATGAACATGGGGATGAACGAGACGATCGGAACCGTGGACTCGAGACCGATCAGCTCTTTACCCCAGCCCCACTGGAAGACCATCACGAGGACGCCGTACGCGGCGCCGATGCTGAGCAGGTTGAGCAGCGCCGCCTTCAGTGGAACCAGGACCGAACGGAACACGAGCATCAACAGGAGGAAGGACAGACTGATCACCGCCACGATGAAGAGCGGCAAACGCGAGGTGACACGGTTGCCGACGTCGGCGAAGGTGGCGGTCTGTCCACCGACGTGGGCCCGGGCTGGGCTGTCGGCCAACACCGCCGGGAACACGTCCCAACGCAGTCGATCGACCGTTGTGCGGGTGGCGTTGTCCTGCGGGGCCGTAGTGGCGAAGGCAACGATGGTGGCCACCCCGGCTGCCTCGTTGACCTCCGCCGGGGCAACCTTGGCGATTCCCGGGTCGTCGGCGATCGCGGTCGCAAGGGGAGTGAGGACGGTTGCATCCCCGGAGATGTCGACGGCAACCACGAGCGGTCCGTTCGCCCCAGCCCCGAATCCCTCGGCGACCAGGTCATAGGCTCGGCGTTCGGTTCGGCTCTCGGGCAGTGTGCCGTCGTCGGGAAAGCCGAGCTGGAGCGCCAGGACCGGCGCAGTCAGCCCGAGCAGCAACGCGGTCACTCCAATGGTGTAGGCCCACGCGTTTCGGGAGACATGGTTGCCCCAGCGGAGCCAACCCGCCGAGGTGTGATCGCCGGCACCGTGCCCCCGTCGATGGAGCCCGAACCGGTTGATCCATTGGCCGGCCAGGCCGAGGAACGCGGGGACCAGCGTGACCGAGGCAACCACCATGATCAGCACCACCACCGAGGTGGCGACGCCGGCCGCCGTCATGAACGGGACGCAGGCGAAGGCCAGGCCGAGAATCGCGATCACCACGGTGCCGCCCGCGAAGATGACGGCTTGCCCTGCTGTCGCTACCGAGCGGCCGACTGACTCCTCGACCGTAAACCCGCGAGCGAGGAACTCGCGATGGCGCGTGACCAGGAAGAGCGCGTAGTCGATGCCGACTCCGAGTCCCACCATGCTGGCAATCTGCGGAGCCCAGCTGGGAATCTCGATGAGGTAGGTGATGAGAGGCATCGAGGACACTCCGAGAGCCAGCCCGAACAACGCCATCCCGATCGGGAGTCCCATGGCGATGATCGAGCCGAAAGCCAACAGGAGGATGACGATGGCCACGCCGATCCCGAGCAGCTCGCCGACTTCCGTCTCCGGTTCGTGGAAGGCGAAGAAGAGGTCGCCGTTGGCTTCGGCCTGGAGCACTTCGGTGTCGGTTGACGACACCGCCCCCTTCAGCGCCTCGAGGTTCTCGGCACTCAGCTCTTCGACGACGGGGTATTGCACCCGAATCAGGGCAACCCGACCGTCGGCCGAGACCACCCCGGACCGAGCTGCCCCCTCGGGTCCCAAGGCAAGGGCCGCAACTGGGCTCGTCGTGTCGAGAACATCGGGCAGTTCGCCGAGTCGTGCCTCGGCGGCAGCCAGTTCGACCTGGGCATCGGTATTCTCGAAGAAGCTCGTGCCGTCCTTCGGGCTGAGCGCGACCTGAGCGGTCAAGCCCGCGGACTCGGACCGGGCAGTCGTCAACAGTTCGAGGGCCAGCTGGGAGTCGAGGCCCGGGACCTCGAAGGAGTCCTCCAGGTTCCGGCCGAATGCCTGTGACGAACCAATGACACAGACGGCAACGAGCAACCATATGCCGATCGCGCGCCCGGGTCGCCTGGCGGCCAGACGCCCGAGCCGGTAGAGAGCAGTCGACATCGTTCTCCTTCGATGGACAGGAGCCGCCGCGCCTTGCGCCGGACTCGGACCCATCGTGAAGGAAGCGGGCGTCGGGTACATCGGCCCGGAGGCCGGTTCGCTCCGGCCTATCGGTGGGGGAGCACCTCCACCTTTCGGCCGATACCCGGCGCGCCCCGGATTCCCTACGATTAATCCGTGATCGTCAGCACCTTCCGGAACATCTGGGCCCAACCCCGCGTGCCCGATGCGCCCCGGCGGGTCTGGCGCGACTGGGTGGTCGCGGGGGCGCTGGTGCCGGCGACCGTCGCCGAGATGGTCTTTCGGGACGACGCGGGGTGGAAACCGGGGGCGATCGTCATTTCGTTCGCGTTGGCCATGGCCGTGCTCTGGCGTCGGACGTACCCCTTGGTGACCACGGTCGGCGTGTTCGTCGCGATCATCGGGCTCGACTACGTCTCGCGTTTCTTCGCCGGTCAACCGCTCGAGTTCTTCACCTCGGCGATCGTGCTCATCGTTCCTTACGCCCTCTTTCGGTGGGGCTCGGGCCGGGGGGCGATCATTGGCCTCGGCGTCATGCTCAGCGCGTTCGTCCACTTCAGCTTGGTCGACTGGACCGGTGCCGGTGACGCCATCGGCGGCCTGGTCGTATTGCTGTTTCCAGCGGCGCTGGGACACATCGTGCGCTACCAGAGGCAGTCGCAGGAGCAGACGCTGCTGGAAGCCAAGCTCCGAGAACGCGAACAACTGGCCCGCGAGCTCCACGACACGGTTGCGCATCATGTCTCGGCCATCGCCATCCAGGCGCAGGCCGGCCAGGCCGTCGCCGGCGCCCGCCCCGATGCCGCGCTGGAGGCGCTTGCTGTCATCGAACGAGAGGCTTCGCGCACACTGGCCGAGATGCGCACGATGGTGAGCGCGCTTCGCGCCGGCGACGAGGTCGCGCTCGCCCCGCAACCGGTATGCAGTGACATCGATCGTCTGGCTACATCGACGACCTTGCCGGTCCTCGTCGAACGCAGCGGCGACCTTGCCGATCTCAGTCCGCTGGTCGACCGCGCTCTTTTCCGGCTGGCTCAGGAATCGATCACCAACGCCACGCGCCACGCCCGCCACGCGACGACCGTCACGGTGCGCGTGCAGGGCGAGGGGGAGTACGTGCGACTGAGTGTCACCGACGACGGTGATGCCCGATCGTTCGACTCCACCCTCCACCAGGGCTTCGGTCTGGTCGGCATGACCGAGCGGGCCAACCTCCTGGGCGGGACGCTGCACGCCGGGCCCGACCCGCGGCGGGGATGGACCGTGCAAGCGGTGCTCCCGAAGCGCGGAGCGGCGTCGTGATCTCCGTGCTCGTAGCCGACGATCAGGATCTCGTGCGTGCAGGGCTGCGCATGATCCTCGACGCGCAGCCGGGAATCGAGGTGGTCGGTGAGGCCGCCGACGGTCGTGAGGCCGTGACGCTCGCCCGCCGGCTCCGGCCCGACGTCTGTCTCTTCGACATCCGTATGCCCGAACTCGACGGGATCGAGGCGACCCGGCTGCTCGCAGGTCCCGACGTCGACGACCCTTTGGTCGTAGTGGTGATCACCACGTTCGATCTCGACGAGTACGTCCACGGCGCGCTCAAAGCCGGGGCCCCGGGGATTCCTCCTGAAGGATGCCGGCGTCGACCTCCTCGTCCAGGCCGTGCACGCCGCGGCCAGCGGCGATGCCCTCATTGCTCCGAGCGTGACGGCCCGCCTGTTGGCATCGTTCTCCGAGGTGCAAACGAATGCTCCCCCTCGCCAACCGGTCGAGCCGCTCACCGCGAGGGAGGAAGAGGTCCTGTTGACCGTGGCGAGAGGCCGAACGAATGCCGAGATCGCGAGCGAACTCCACATTGGCCTGAGCACCGTCAAGACACACGTTGCCAGCCTCATGACCAAGCTCGCCGCGCGGAATCGGGTCGAGGTTGCGATGTGGGCCTACGAGACGGGTCGCCTCAGCCGGTTGCCCCTACCAGGGCGACAGGCCGAGTGACTCCTCGCGCTCGAGCATCCGTTGCAGGAGTCGTCCCACCTCCGGTCGCTGCGAGGACGCCCGACGCTCAGCGGCAACTGACAGGGCGGCCGCCTGGCCCCGCAGGAGGGTCACGACTTCGATCAGCTCGCTGATCGGCGGATAGGTCGAGCCGAGCACGTCGACGGCTCGGTCCGCGACCAGTTCGAACGCCGGTCGATCAGACACCAGATCGGGGTCCGCGGTGGCGATGCCCCGGAGTGTTGCCGCAAGGTCGGTGCATTCGGCGTGGAGCATCGGGCCGAGCGCGTCGATCGCCGCCGCGCAGCGACGGATGATGCCGATGGCCGCCTGCACCTGATTGCGGGCGAGTCCGCGGTCGAGCGACGGGAAGACGGTCTCGTCGAGCGCGTCGGCAACGCCGACGAGCAGCTCGGCCGGAGATGGCTTCAGCACTGTGCTCTCATCTCAACACGCTCTCATCTCAACACGCTCTCATCTCAACACGCTCTCATCATGACGACACCAGCTGAAGGAAACGGTGCATGAAGGCGGGAACGGTCTCG
>JAQCHM010000082.1 GCA_027730885.1 Actinomycetota bacterium
ATTGGTTCGCGAGGATCTCTGCGTCCACCTCGAACGCGACGGGCACCCCGTCCTCGTGGCCGGCTCGGTGTGCTTCCCGACCCGTTGGACCCTGGCCGAGAAGATCGGTCGGCCCCTCGACCTCGTTCATGCGCCCGTCCCCGGGTACGCCGACGAGTTGGCGCTCAAGGTCAGACAGTTCATGACTCGCATCCGCCCCGGTCCCGGCGTGTGGCGCCGCAACTGGAGCATCATGCCCACCGGCCGGCTGAGCTTGCCGGGCCACCACGACGAGTACCTGCCGGCAACGAATGCCCCGGACCAGCTCTACTACCGGACCGAGCGCCAAACCTTGCGACGTCTGCCCACCACCGCGGCCGTCATCTTCACCATCGCCATCGACGTCACGCCGTTACCCCTCCTCGAAGCGGAACTCGCACGGCACTTGGCGGACGAGATCGAGGGCCTACCCACTGACTTCCGGGCCTACAAGGGCCTGGAACGCAGATCCGATGTGGTGCCCTACCTTCGGTTGATCAGCGCGGACCGATAGGAACCGTGGGCTTGTGCAGCTTGGTCGGCGGCATTTGCTCCAGCTCCGCTATCACGGTCGTGAACGTCAGGCCCAAACCGAGAGAGAACCGGAGAGAGAGGTAGTACGGCACGCCATGTGCCGTCCGTAGGTAGTGGTTCGAGAGCGATACTCAGGCCTGGAGACAGGCTAGCTTTCCCCCGTGCTTGCCTCGACTCCGCGGACGATCCTCTGGCTGGTGCGCACCGCGCTCGTGCTTGCCATAGGGGTCAGCGTTGCCTTTCCCGACTGGGAACAGTTCGACGGAAAGGGCATGGCGTTCCGGGCACCGTTCTACCTGCTGCCCCTGATCGTCGTGCCGCTGGTCTGGAAATGGCGCGGCGGCCATCCGCCCTATCCGTACCTCGCCGACGCCCTCGTCGTGTCCCCTTTCCTGGTCGACACGCTCGGCAACGTCTTCAACTTCTACAACAACTACCCCGTCACCGATGACGTGCTGCACTTCCTCAACTGGGTACTCCTGCTGGCCGGCGTGTCTCTCGCGCTGCTCCGGCTGGGTCTCGGGCGGCTGAACATCTGGGTCCTGGCATGGGGCATCGGCGGCCTCGCGATCATCTGGTGGGAGGCCGCCGAGTATCTGGTCCAGGAACTGGGAACCGCGGGTCTCCAGCTCACCTACGAGGACACCATCGGTGACCTGTTGTTGTCGAGCACCGGCGGCGCCGTCGGCTCGGCCGTAGCGTTGGCCTTCACCCGCAAGCCGCCGCCGCAGTAGGTCAGGCTGCCGGGAGGACCGAGTCGGCGCGGGTGATCTCACCATAGAAGCGCTTGTGCACATGCAACGGCTCCCCCAGCGCCGTGGTGGTGTACCACAGCCCCTTGGCCGGACCGATACGCACCGATCGGGGCACTTCCCGGACGACCGCGTTCACCTTGGTCGTCGTCCACCGGCCTCCGTCGAAGACGATGATCCGTCGGTCGGTCACGACGACCGGTCGATAGCGGTTCAGGACGACGAAGATCACCGCTCCCATCAACATCAGCCACCAAGGTTTGGTCTGGCTGGCGAACGCGGCCTGCACCTGTTCGCCCGGCTACAGATGAGCCGCCGCGTTCGCAGCGATCTTGTCATTGATTCTGGCCATGGTGTCCCTTTCGGCGGGTCGGACCCGGCGGAATTCTAGTCCGCCGATTCGAGCGGGTCGGTGCTACAACGAGTCGGTGACGCTTCTTGCCGACTTGCCCGCCGATGTTCGGCGGGCGCTTCCTCGGCTGATCGGTTTCCGATTCATCAGCAATGTCGGCGTCCGCTACCCGTACAGTTTTCTCCCCGCGTTGGCGCGCGGCGCCGGCTTCTCGATCGAGGAGATGAGCGCGGTCCTCAGTGCCCGTGACTTCACAGGAGCATTGGCGCCGGCCGCGGGCCGGATCGCCGACCGTGGGGGCAGCGGGAAACTCATGTCGGCAGCCACCTTCCTCGGCGTCGCGGCCCTGGCCGCAGCCGCCGTCGGCCGTTGGGGGCTTGCCATCGGCTTCGTCCTCTTCGGGTTGTCCAAGATCGCCTTCGACGTTGCCATGAATTCCTGGCTCGGGGACCATGTTCCCTATGAGCGCAGGGGTCGGGCCATGGGCCTGGTCGAGCTGTCGTGGTCGGCGTCCGCCCTCATCGGCCTGCCTACCCTCGACATCCTCATCGACCAGATCGGATGGAATGCCGCGTCGGTCCTCCTGGCCGTGCTCGGGCTTCCGCTCGCCGTCGCCATCGCTCGGTCAGAGGGCCGCGAGCCGCCGAGCGTCCACCGCCAGGAGGTGCACCGTCGACCGCACGTCGACGCCGGCATCCTGGCCACCATCGCCGCGTTCTGCCTCATGACCTCCTCATCGCAGTTGCTCATCATCGGCCACGGCCTCTGGCTCGAGGACACCTACCACCTCGACGCGGCCGGCGTCGGCATCGCGGTCATCGCCATCGGTGTCGTCGAGGCGGTCGGCTCGAGCACGTCGTCGGGCCTCACCGACCGCATGGGCAAGCGGCGAGCCATCGCCCTGGGATCTTTCGTGATGGGGCTCGCGGCCACCGCGCTCACCGTGTTCCCTGCACCCCGCATGACCGTGGGCCTGATCCTCCTTGCCCTCGCGTTCCTGGGCTTCGAGTTCGCCATCGTCAGCTCGCTGCCGCTCATCAGTGAACTCGACCCCGGCGCCCGGGCCCAGATGATGGGCTGGGCACTCGGCTTGTCCACCGTACTTCGGGCGGTCGGTTCGTTCGTCGGTGGCAGGCTCTATGTGAACCAGGGCTTCGGCACGCTGATGGGCGTGACCGCTGCGGGATGCGCGCTGTCGATCCTGATGCTGGTGACCCTCGTACCCGAGCCGGCCAATGGGTAGGACACGCCTCGTCGCCGGCGCGCTTGCCCTGCTCGTCGGAGCCTGCACGACCAGCACCGAGCAGGCGAGGGACCGTCCGACATCAACCGCGTCGACCAGCACCGAGCCGACAACGACCTCGACGACGGCTCGAACAAGGACACCACCGACCACGACACCGTGGGCGACGACGCCGGCGACGACCGACACCCGACCGGCGTCCGACAGCGCGGGAGACCCGCTGTTTCCCGGCCTCGGCAACAGTGGGTACGACGTCGAGCACTACGAGCTCCACCTCGACACCCGAGGCTCCGGGCTGACCGCAACGGCCACCCTCACCCTCACCGCACTCGCTCCGCTGGAGCGGTTCAACCTCGATCTCGTCGGGCTCACCGTCGATGCCATCACCGTCGACGGCAACGCAGCCGCCGACTTCAGCCGATCCGGGCGTGAGCTCGTCGTCCAACCCGCCACGACCATCGCCGTCGGAGCCACCGCAAGGGTGACGATCGCGTACCACGGCGAGCCTGAACTCATTGACGACCCCTCGGGACCCGTTGGCCTGGGCTGGTACGAACGCAGCGAGCAGTCCTTCGTCCTGGCGGAGCCGCTGGGAGGAGCCACCTGGTTCCCGGCGAACGATCATCCGCAGGACAAGGCCACCTTCGACCTGCGGATCATCGTCGAGCCCGGTGATGTCGCGGTGGGCCCCGGGATCCTGGCCGCGCGCTCCGAACTGCCCGACGGCACGGCCTACTTGTGGCAAATGCGTCAGCCCATGGCCACCTACCTGGCCTCCGTGGTCACAGGACGCTTCGACTTGGTCGAGCAGGCGCCGGTCGGGGCCACGCAGATACGGCACGCCCTGCCGAGCGGATACGACGCCGACACGATCGAACAACTGGCGGTCACCGCCGATCTGCTGACCATCTTCACCGACTGGTTCGGACCGTACCCCTTCGACTCCTACGGTGTCGCGATCGTGGACATCAGGGCCTCACAGGCCCTCGCCCTCGAGAATCAGACGCTCAGCGTCCTGTCGGTAGACCTCTTCGACGCTCCCCTCGCCGACTTTGCGGCCAGAGTCCAAGCGCACGAGCTGGCGCACCAGTGGTTCGGCAATCACGTGTCGCCCCGCCGCTGGGACGACATCTGGTTGAACGAAGGCTTCGCTACCTGGGCCGAGTATCACTGGGCCGAAAACCATTCGCCCGGCAGAGAACAAGAGCAAGGCATCGACCGCTACCAGAACCTCGACTACGGCCCGCTCAAGGGTTTCCCTCCCGAGGATCTCTTCGACACCCGCATGTACCGCCGGGGAGCTCTGACCCTCGAAGCGCTGCGGCGCACCATCGGGCACGAACCCTTCCTTGCCCTGTGCCGGGCATGGGTGGAGCGATTCGGCGGCACCTCGGCCACCACTCAGGACTTCTTCGACCTGGTCGCCGAACGCCACGGGTCCTCGGCGCAGGACCTGGTCCGGTCATGGGTGTTCGACGAGGTCATGCCCCAGCTGCCGCCGGAACAGTCCTGATTCTGGCATCCTGTCGCCGTGAGCAACGGTCGACGCGCGGTCTATCCCGGTTCGTTCAACCCGCCGACGATGGCCCATCTCGACATCGCGGCCGCGGCCAGGGCGCAACGCCGACTCGACGTCGTCGTGTTCACCGTCAGCCGCTCGGCCTTGGCCAAGCAGGAGGTTCAACATCCGGAGTTCCAACACCGCATGCACGTCCTCATCGATGCCGTCGCCGACTACTCCTGGATCGAGGTGCGTAGTACCGAGCAACAGCTGCTGTCCGACATCGCCGAGGGCTTCGACGTCCTCATCATGGGCGCGGACAAATGGCACCAGATCAACGACCCTGTCTGGTACGACAACGACCCCGACAAACGCGATGTTGCCGTCGGTCGCCTCCCGGAGTTGGCCATCGCCCCGCGGCCGCCGCTGCTCGTTCCCGAGTCGTACGCGCTCGACGTACCGGAGCATCACGCCCATACGTCTTCGACCTTGGCCCGAGCCGGCGACATCGAGTTGATGCTTCCCGTCGCCCAGCTCTTCGCTATCGAGACGGGGGCGTGGATCCAGCCCGAGAGGTACGACCGGTGGCGGACCGGGACCGGCCTTTGAGTCCGACATCAGTGGCCGCCACGACGACCGTGGCGATCAGCGTCAGCACGGTCGCCCCGATCCACATCGGGCGGTAGGAACCGGTCACGTCAACCGTCCACCCGGCGACCGGCGTGCCGACACTCAACCCGCCGAGGAATCCGACCATCACGACGCCCGACGCACGACCGGCCTGGGATCTCGGCGTCCGGGTGATCACGGCGAGCATCGCCACCGCATTCCACGCGGCAATGCCGATGGCATACGGGAGAGGCGAGAACCACAGCGCGCCGTTGCCGAGCTCCGGCACGAACAACAGGAGGAGGCAGTACGCGGTACCGATGATCGAGAGCACACCGAGGAGCCGGACCGGGTTGACCCGATGTTCGGCGATCCGGGCCGTGCCGATGCGGCTGGCGATACCGAGCAAGCCGCCGATGGCAACGACCGCCCCCGCAGCACCCGTGGTGAACCCCATGACCTCTTCGGCGTAGAGCGAGAGAAACCGGCCGGCCGCGCCGCCGGCCGAACCCATCAGGAAGGCGTACACGGCGATCGGGATGATGGCCGGGTCCAACGGCGGCCTCGTCGCTTCCGTCGTCGAGCCGGCACGCTCTGCCGAGGCCCGCGTCCGGGCTGCGATCTCGTCCCCGTCATCGGGCTCGAGCACGACGGCGATCAACGCGGCGAAGCCGGCGAAGACGCCGGCATAGACCCATACGGCTCCTCGCCAGTCGAACAGGATGGCCAGTGCGGGAAGCGTGAGACCCGAGAGGAAGACGCCGACCTGAACCCCAGATTGCTTCACCCCCGTCAACACCCCTTGAGCCCCTTGGGGGACGCGGGTGGAGATGAGGGTATTGGTGGCCGGGTTGCCCCAACCTTGGGGAATTCCCGAGATGAGGGCCCCGAGGGCCAACACCCACCAGTGCCCGGCCAGTCCGAGAACGGCCATGCCGATCGCGCTGATGACCAGGACGATGACGGCCGACCGGCGGGCGCCGATGCGATCGGTGATCTTGCCGGTGAGCGGCGCGCTGAGCGCCCCGACCAAGGTGTTGAGCGATCCGAGCAGACCGAGTGTCCCTCGGCTCAGCCCCAAGTCCGCGATGATCGGGGACGCAAGCACCGAGAACACGAAGATCTGGAACGATGACGCGGTCATGACGACCACCAACGTGAGAGGCAACACCACTCGCCGTAAGACGGACGGCCGGCTCATTCGTCGGGCAGCACGATCTTCTTCATCTCACCGGTGCGGAAGATGCGCTCGTTCAGCCGCCAACTTCGCTTGGCCCGGTTGATCTTCAGCCGATCGCCGAGAAGTGAGTTCACCGAAGCCCCGATCAGCAGCGCCTGAGCAGCGAGCCAGACCCACGTCAGCGCGAGGATGAAGGCACCGAGCGCTCCGAGGACCTGGTCGCCGCCGGAGGTGATGTCGACGTAGAAGCGGTAGCTGAAGGTGAGGAGCCACCACAGCACAGCTGCCACTCCCGCTCCGGGGAGATCCCAATGCCATTTGGTTCGCACCGATGGCCCGAAGTGGTACATCGACACCGCCCAGATCAGCAGGATCAAGACCGACGAGGCGAACTCGAGGGTCGTCTCGAGCGGCAGGTCGTACTCGTTCCAGACGAACAGTTCGAGCATCACGATGGGCACCGAGACCAACAGCGAGCCGAGACCCAAGAAGAGCGCCACCACCCGCGTGATGTACCAGGGCCGCCCGTCGTCGACGTCGTACACCCCATCGAGGGCTCGAAGAAGACCGGCGAAGCCCCGGGAGATGGTCCAGAACGCAAAAAGGAGCGAGATGGTCAGCACCCCGGAGTTCTGTCGCTCGAACAGCTGATCGATGGTGTCGACCAACGTGTTCGCATCGTTCCCGAAAAGCCGCTGGGCGAAGGCGACCACGTCCTCCTGGACCTCGTCGCGCAGCTCGGTACCGATGATGTTGGCCAACCAGCCGAGGGCGGAGACCAAGGCGAGCACGGCCGCCGGAAGCGAGAGCACGATCCAGAACGTGACTCCGGCAGCGAGGTCACCGAGGCCGCCGTAATACCAGTGCCTGGCGACGTCCCACACGAAGGACGCGGCCATTCGCGGCCACTTGACGGGTCCTCTCACGCGCACACTGTAGGCGGCGCCGGTCCCGCGCCGGGGACCCCTCGACTGGGAGCCGGGACCGCGCGGGTAGGGTCAGGTGATGACGGGAAGCACCCAGGCGTTCTTCGTGGGGCCCAAGAGCGGCGAACGTGGCCCAGGAGTCCTACTCCTCCATTCGTGGTGGGGGCTCACCGAATGGGTCAAGGATCTCGCGACGAGAATCGCCGACGAAGGCTACAGCGTCCTCGCTCCCGATCTTCTGGAGGGGGCACTGCCGACCACGGTCGACGAGGGCGAGCGGGCATTGGCCGAGGTGAGCCCCGACGAATTGGCCGGCAACGTGTTGTCGTCGGCGCGTGTCCTCCAGAAGGCGGCCAGCGGCGAAGCCGAACCCATCGCGGTCATCGGGTTGTCGATGGGGGCGTCACTGGCGCTCTGGCTGGCTGCCCGCTCACCCGACGTCGTCGGCTCGGTCGTCGCCTTCTACGGAGCCCAGTCGATCGACTTCGACGAGGCGTCGGCCAAGTTCCTGGGACACTTCGCCGAGAACGACGAGATGGTGTCCGAGGAAGACCGAGTCCTCACCGAATCCTTCATTCGGCTCGGGGACAACGAGACAGAGTTCCATGTGTACCCCGACACCGCGCACTGGTTCTTCGAACCGGGCGAGAACCATCACCCCGAGGCCGCGGACCTGGCGTGGCAGCGGACGATCGAGTTCCTCGAGCGTCAGTTCTCGCGGTCGGCCACGTCGACCAGGGAATCCCCGTAACCGCTCTTCAGCAGGGGGAGGGCCAACGCGCGGAGTTGGTCGCGATCGATGAAGCCCATCTGATAGGCGACCTCTTCGGGGCTGCCGATCTTGACCCTTTGACGCTGCTCGATGACCCGGACGAACTCGGAGGCCTCGACCATCGAGTTGAACGTGCCGGTGTCGAGCCAAGCGAAGCCCCGATCGAGACGAGCCACGCTCAGCCGGCCCTGATCGAGATAGGACGAGTTCACCGTCGTGATCTCGAGTTCGCCCCGAGCGGAGGGTTCGACAGCCTTCGCCACATCGGCAACGTCGCTCGGGTAGAAGTACAGCCCGGTCACGGCCCAGTTCGACTTGGGTGCCTCGGGCTTCTCCTCGATGCCGGTTGCGATGCCGCCGGCGTCGAAGGCCACGACCCCGTAGCGTTCCGGGTCCGATACCCGCTGAGCGAAGACGGTGGCAACCTCGACGTTGGCGCTCGCCGCCTGGAGCTGAGCGCTGAAACCGCTGCCGTAGAAGAGGTTGTCACCCAGGATCAGCGCCGCGGGTCGGCCGTCGAGGAAGGACTCCCCGATCAGAAAGGCCTCGGCGATGCCGTTGGGAGCGGCCTGGGTGGCGAACGAGATCGACAATCCCCACTGGGAGCCGTCGTCCAGAAGCCGCTCGAAACTGGCTCGGTCCTCGGGAGTGGTGATCACGAGGAACTCCGAGATGCCCCCGAGCATCAGTGTCGACAGCGGATAGTAGATCATCGGCTTGTCGTAGACCGGAAGCAGCTGCTTAGAAACCGCCAGCGTGACCGGGTGCAGGCGGCTCCCAGTTCCTCCGGCCAGAATGATGCCCCGCCGAGTGCTCACACCGGCCCTCCTCGTTCAGCGGTCAGTTCTTCGATCACCTTGGCCAGCGAGACCCGCCACGGCGGCAGGGTGCGGCCCAGCAGTGCGGCCAGTCGGCTGCTGTCCAGCCGGCTGTTCGCTGGGCGAGCGGCGCGGGTCGGATACTCGGCGGTCGTCAACTCGCGCACCGTCAGCCCTTCCTCGACCCCGGCGAGCTGGAAGACGGCCATCGCGAACTGGTGCCAGGACGCGTCATCGGGCGCGGTGACGTGCAGCATGCGGGGAAGCACTGCGGCCCGGTCGGTTCGGAGCATGCAAACCAGGGAAGCAACGACATCGGCGATATCGGTCGCTGAAGTCGGGCAACCGAACTGGTCGGCGACGACGCCCAACTCGCGGCGCTCGCCCGCGAGTCGCAGCATGGTCTTGACGAAGTTCGAGCCGTGGGCGCTGTACACCCAGGCCGTGCGAAGGACGACGGATCGCGATGCCGTCAGCGCCGCCGCTTCGCCGGCCGCCTTCGTGCGGCCGTAAGCGCCGATCGGCGCGATCGGGTCGGCCTCCAGATACCAGCCCGACTTCGACCCGTCGAACACGTAATCGGTGGAGACGTGGATGAGAAGGGCGTCGGCCAAGTCGGCCGCCTCGGCCAGGAACCCGACAGCGGTTGCGTTCACCAGGAGCGCCTGATCCTCGTCGTCCTCGGCCGGGTCGACTGCGGTGTAGGCCGCGGCGTTCACGATGACCGAAGGACGCAGCCGCATCACTGTGTCGAGCACCGCGCCGCGACTGGTGATGTCGAGCTCGGCCGAAGAAAGCGCGACGAGCGAGACGTCATCGGGCCAGGCGGCTCGCTTGAGTTCGGTCCCGAGTTGCCCGGCCGCGCCGGTGACGAGCACGGGCCTCCGGTCGGCCGGGTCGCTCACACCGAGCCCAGGCGCTGGCCGCTGTACTGGTTGGCCACGATTGGCTGCCACCAGTCCTCGTTGTCGAGGTACCACTGCACCGTCTGCCGGAGCCCCTCTTCGAACCCCAGCGACGGCAACCATCCGAGCTCCGCCTCGGCTTTGGACGAGTCGACCGCATAGCGCAGGTCGTGCCCGGGCCGGTCGGCGACGAAGTCGATCAGCGACCGGTGACCCCCGGCAGGTGCGGAGGGCAGCAGTTCGTCGAGCAGGTCGCACAGGGTGTGCACCACCTGGAGGTTCGACCGTTCGGCCTTGCCCCCGAAGAGGTACGTCTGACCCGGGTCGCCGTCCGCGAGCGCCGAGAGGATCCCCCGCGCGTGGTCCTCGACGAAGATCCAGTCGCGGACGTTGTCGCCCTTGCCGTAGACAGGAAGCGCCTCATGCGCCCGGGCCTTCAGGATCATCAACGGGATGAGCTTCTCGGGGAACTGGAAGGGCCCATAGTTGTTGGAGCAGTTGGTGACGATCGTCTGCAACCCGTAGGTCTCGTGCCACGCCCTGGCCAGGTGGTCCGACGCCGCCTTCGAGGCCGAGTAGGGCGATCGGGGCGAATAGGGGGTGTGCTCGTCGAAGGGCGGATCTTCATGGGACAGCGCACCGAAGACCTCGTCGGTCGAGACGTGCACGAAGCGAAACGAGCCGAGGGAGTTGGTGGCCTCGGCGTGGCGGCGGGCAGCCGAGAGCAACTGGTAGGTGCCGTTGACGTTGGTGGCGACGAAGGCTCCCGGCCCGTCGATCGAGCGGTCGACGTGGGACTCGGCCGCGAGGTGTACGACGCTCTCGGGCCCGAACTCGTCGAAGACCTCGGCCAAGGCCTCGCCATCGGTGATGTCGACCTTGGCGTGTCGGTAGCGTCCGCCCTGAGCGACCGACGCAACCGAACCCTCGGTCGCGGCATAGGTACACGAGTCGATGTTCAGCACGAGGTGATCATCGGCCGACAGCAGTTGACGAATGACGGCGGAGCCGATGAAGCCGAGACC
>JAQCHM010000083.1 GCA_027730885.1 Actinomycetota bacterium
CTCCGCCCAGTCCTCGAGGGAGGGCTCGGGATTCTCGGCGAAGAAGGCATCGAACCCGGGATCCTTGCCCTCGGGGAGGGCAGCGAGTTCGGCGCAGTACGCCTCCTCCTCCGGACTGAGATCGCCCGAGACCACCGGCCTCGCGGAGTCGTCAGGAGCTGCCGACTCGGTCGCGTCCGTCGTAGCGTCGCTGGTGTCGTCCTCGCCGCACCCCGCCAGCAGGAGCAGGAAGGCGGCCGAACTGGTCATGACGAGCCTTCGCATGGTTTCCTCCGGGAGTTGGGTCCCCGGAGCGTCCCACGACCCGTGTCCCAGGCGGATGGGGCGGGTGTCCCGAAACCTTCGGGACTGGAAACTCCAACCGACCGGCCGATCGCCGGTGGGTAGCCGTCCGGGCTACCGGGTCAGCAGCCTGCCAACGCGTTCATCTTGATGGCGAGCTCGAAGTCGTAGGCGCTGATTCCGCCGACGTCGTGGGTCTGCAGCTCCACCCGCACCACGTTGTACACGTTCGACCATTCCGGGTGGTGGTTGAGCGACTGGGCACAGATCGCTGTGCGAACCATGAACCCGATCGCTTCCACGAAGTCCGCGAAGATGTACTCCCGTAACAGCTTCCCGTCGACCAGCTGCCACCCTTCGATCTGGGCGACTCCGAGTGCGATCTCATCGTCATTCAAACGTCGGCGTTCGAGTTCCATCGAGCATTCCTTCCGCCGTACCGAAACGAGGTGGCCCAAGTGTACGACCGGTGGGCTACCGGTTCAGATGCCGTAGAGCTGGGCGGCGGTCGCCTCGGTCATCTGGCGTCGCTCGCCGTCGGGCACGTCACTCATCAACGACTCCACGACGCTGCGGGAACAGGGCCACGTCGAGTCGCGGTGGGGGTAGTCGTTGGCCCATATGATGGTGTCGACGCCGATCAGTTCGCGGCACAGCACAGCAGACCGATCGTCTTCGATCGTCACCTTGAAGTTGGTCTCCCAATAGGAGCTGGGCGGACGGTCAACGGCCGGGTCGGCGGCAGGCGGATCACGCAGCCAGCCCTGATCGAGGCGTTCCAGCCAGTTCGGCAACCAGCCGGCGTTGAATTCCGACACCACGAACGTCAGACCCGGATGCCGAGCGGTGATTCCTTGGCAGATCAGTTCGGCCACGGTGGCCTGGATGACCGACGCAGCCGCCGCGTAGGTTGCGATCGAGTTGGCTCGCGAGCCGCCGTCGGTGCCGCGCGTCGATCGGGGCGCGTGGGAGTTCGTCCCGATGTGCATGGCCAGGGGCACTCCGGCCTCCTCGGCCAGCGACCACACCCCTTCGTACGCCGGGTTACGATAGGGCCGTTCCGCCGGCGCGCGACAGGGGATGCAGGCGGTCTTCGTCCCGTTCTCGAGGGCCTGTTGGAGCGTGGCGAGCGCGACGCCCGGGTCGTGCATCGGCAGCAGCGCAGCGCCGATCAACATCGGCTCCGATCGATCCGCTTGCCTCGCCGAGGCCAAGAGCTTCCTCGACGCGTACTACGGCCCGGTGTTCTCCGAGGAGATGACCCACTGGTGGACCGCCGCCGGGCCACCGGAGGCATGTGTCGAACAACTCCAGGATCTGATCGACCAGGGCGCGACCGAGATCACCCTTCGATGCACGTCGTTCGATCAGGCGGGCCAGTTCGATCGACTCGTCAACGAGGTGCTCCCGGCCTTGCGGTGAGCCTGGGCCGTCACCCCGATCGGCACGGTGTCCGAGGGCCAGAGGGTCAGCGGGTCAGCTCACGCCACGCTGCGATGGCGTCGATGTGCTCGTCGACGGTGGTGAACCCGCACCCCATCGTGACCAGCGAGATGTGGCTACCACCTGCTGCTCGCCACCGTTCGACTTCGGCCGCCCGGGCGTCCGGCGGTTTCGCGAAGCTGACGATCGATTCGTAGCCGAAGGGTTCGCTGCCGCGGCCGGCCTGGGCTCGCCAGTCGTCGATCTGGTCCTTGATCTGGGCTGCAGAGTCGGTGTTGCGCCCGCCGAAGATGAACCCGTCGCCGATGCGGGCCGCTCGCTTCCAGGCCGGCTCGGAGAAACCGCCCAACCAGATGGGGATCTGGCGTTTCGGTAGGGGCAGGATCCCGGCCCGGTCGATGTGATGATCGGCGTCGTCGTGGCTGATGACCGAGTTCGCCCACAGCTTGCGGAGCAGCGCGATCTGCTCCTCCTCCCGTGCGCCTCGCCGGCTGAAGTGCTGCGGCACTTCCAGCGCGTCGAATTCGACCCAGTTCCAACCGCTACCAACGCCCAGCCGGACGCGCTCGCCCGAGAACAGGTCGAGGTCGGCAACCTGCTTGGCCACCAGCGCGGTCTGGCGCTGAGGAAGGATGATCACACCGGTGACCAACTCCAGCTTGGTCGTGATTCCCGCGAGGTAGGCCAGGGTGATGAACGGCTCGTGGAACGGGTCGTTCTCGGTGTAGGGGCCCCACAGCTTGGGCTCTCGACCCACGTGCTCGGCCCCGAGCACGTGGTCGTACAACAACAAGTGGTCGTAGCCGAGCTCCTCGGCCGCCTGGGCGTAGGCCCTGACCGCGCCAGGGTCACCGGCCAACTCGATCTGTGGGTACACGACACCAACCCGCACAGGAACCCCCATTCAGCGTGATCGTCGGCACGCTAGCGCCGGCTCGATCGCTCCGTCTCGTTCGCAGCGAATCGTCAGCGACCCTGGCTCTCTCGAATGAGTCGTGACAGCAGCGCGGGTCGAAGCGGTTTGCTGTTGATGTTCACGCCGAGGTCGGCCAGCGCGTCGCCCACCGCGTTCAGGATGGCGGGCACCGCGCCGATGACGCCGCCCTCGCCGACCCCTTTGAATCCGCCGACCGCGTCGATCGACGGCGACTCGATATGGGCGATGTTGAAGATCGGAACGTCGACCGACCCGGGGAGCAGATAGTCGGCGAGCGTTGCGGTCTTCACCTGACCGTCCACGTCGTAGACCAGTTCCTCCATGAGCGCCTCGCCGATGCCTTGGGCCACCCCGCCCATGACCTGGCCGTCGACGATCATCGGATTGATGATGCGGCCGCAATCGTGGACAACGGTGTATCGCTCGATCTCGACCGTGCCATCGGCGGCATCGACTGCAACCTGGGCGATGTGGGTGGCGTTGGCCATGGTGACCAGCGGCGGGTCGTAGTAGTCGGTCTCCTCGATACCGAAGCTTTCGCCGTCCGGCAGGTCGGTGGTGTTCATGGCGTAGGCCGTCTCGGCGACGTCGCGGAAGGAGAGGGACTGGCTCGGAACGCCCTTCACGTGCATCTGACTGTCCTGGACGACGATGTCCGCGGGCGAGGCTTCGAGCATCGAGGCCGCGATGCGGCTCATCTTGAGCCGCGCCTTTTCGGATGCGCGGATGAGGGCACCTCCTCCGGTGACCGCACTGCGACTGGCGAAGGTGTTGGTGCCATAGGGTCCCGCCGCGGTGTCACCTTCGACGATGGTCACGTCTTCGAGCCTCGCGCCGACGGCGTCGGCAACGACCTGGGCGAACGTCGTGAAATGGCCCTGCCCTGAGTGGGCGTGGCTGACGAACGCGGTGACCTTCCCGGTGGGTTCGACCTTCACCAGGCCGCTGTCGAAGCCCGGCAGGCGGGTGAGACCCCGGGCTCGCCAGCCCGGCGCCCCGGTGCCACTCACCTCGGTGAAGGTGCAGATGCCGATGCCCCGGTACTTGCCGTCGACCAACCGCCCATTGGCCTGACTGGCCCGAAACTCGTCATAGCCCGCCATCTCCATTGCCTTCTGGAGTGACTCGACAAAGCTCCCGGTGTCGTAGCGAACCCCAACCACGTTGGTCCAGGGAAGATCGGCGGTCGGCACCATGTTCCGCAACCGAACCTCGGCCGGATCGACGTCGATCGTCCGGGCGATCCGGTCCATGATCCCTTCGATTGCCATGAAGCAGTTCGGCTGGGCCACCCCTCGGTAGGCGAGGACCGGCGCGGTGTTGGTGGCGACCGCCGTCGCCGTGTACTCGTACTGTTGGATCCGGTAGGGGCCGACGATCATTCGGGCACCACCCGTGGTTTCGAGGGTGCAAGCATCTCGGCTCGTGCGGCGAGTTCGTCACGCGGCACCACGGAGTGCACAAGTCCCCACCGCAAGGACTCCTGAGCGTCGAGCGGTTCGCCGGTGTAGAGCATGTGGGAGGCCAGTCCGATCGGCACCACCCGGGGCAGGACCACCGAGCCGAAGTTGGCCCCGAGCCCCCGCTTGGCTTCGGGCATGCCGATGCGTAGATCGTCAGCGGCGATCCGCACGTCACAGGCGAGGGCGAGCTCGCACCCCCCACCCATCGCCCAGCCGAAGACGGCTGCGACGGTTGGCTTGGAGCATTCCATGACGACTTCGAAGAAGTTCCGCCGAGAGCCGGTCATCGGCACGACCCCTCGGCGGCCTCGCGGCGCGGTCCGAGCATCAGCGCCTCCGGTGTTGTCACTGCCCGCGTCCCTGCCGCCCATCTCCTTGAGGTCGGCGCCGGCCGAGAACGCCCGATCGCCGGTCGCGCTCAGGAGCACAGCCCAGATTCCCGGGTCGTTGGAGAACGAGTCGAAGGCGTCGACCAGATCGTTGGTCAGACCGACCGACAGTGCGTTGAGACGCTCGAGCCGGTCCAGGGTCGCATAGGCGACGCGATCGCGGACCTCGACGATGAGGCCCCCTTCGGTTCGAGTGGGCGCGGTCATGCCCGGCTCTCCCTTCACTCCGGTTGCTGCTCAGTTCGGTTGCTGCCTTCGGTGTGGTGTAGCACGGCTGTCGCCGCATCTGCGTGTCGATCTCGGCCGAATCACCGAGGTGGTGTCGACGCGGCATTCCCGGCGTGCAACGATGCGCCATGGGCATCGACGTTTCCAATGGTCCCCTCACCGGTGTCACCGTTGTGGATATGACGCTCGCCGTGCAGGGCCCGCACGCAGCGGCATACCTGTCGGACATGGGCGCTGATGTGGTGAAGGTCGAGCGACCAGGCGGCGAGCTGAATCGCTACGTCCGTCATCCGGGGTTCACCGCGTCGGCTGAAGGAATGGGCACGCAGTTCGTGGCCATGAACCGGGGCAAGCGTGGCATCGCGGTCGACGCTCACAGTGAGCTCGGGCGCAGCGTGCTGCATCGGCTCGTCGCTGCCGCCGATGTGTTCGTGACCAATTACCGTCGCGATGCGCTCGAGCGCATGCACCTCGGTTACGGCGAGCTGTCGGCGTTGAATCCTCGACTGGTGTACGCCCGCGTGTCGGGGCTCGGCCCACTCGGACCCGACGCCGACAAGGCCATGCTCGATGGGGCCGCTCAGGCTCGTAGCGGGGTCGCAGCGGTCTCCGGTCCCGCCGACGGGCCACCCATGCCACCCGGAGCCGCGTTGGCCGATCATGCCGGCTCGATGCAGCTGGCGTTGGGAGTGATGACCGCGCTGTTCGCCCCGGAGCGGACCGGACGGGGCCAGGAGGTCAACACCTCATCGCTCGGGGCCATGATGTGGACTCAGGCGTGGGAGATCGCGCTGAGCGGTATGGCCACCGAACCGATCACCCGGGCCGGACAGCACAACCCGAGCATCTTGTGTCCTTACGGCGTCTACCAGACGAGCGATGGTGGAGCGTTCCTGTTCGCCGTGGCCATGAGCGACGAATCATGGGACGACTTCTGGGTCTTCGCCGGACAACCCGAGGTGGTGCTCGATGCCCGCTGGGGCACCGCGGCGAAGCGCATCGGCGCACGGGGTTCCCTCGACGGCGTCGAGGAGATCCGGGCGAAGATGCGGGCGGCGTTCGCCTCGAGGACCACGGCGAGTGGGAGGTGTTCCTGGCCGGCCGGCCCGAGATCATCTACGAACGGGTGCAGAGCTACGGCGAGCTGCACGATGATCCGCAGGTCGTGGCAAACGGCTACCTGACCGATGTGGACGTGCCCGGCTTCGGAACGGCGAAGGTCATCAGCAACGTCGTCCAGCTGAGCGACACGCCCGGCGCTGGCATACGACGTGCGCCACCGCGCCTCGGCGAACACACGGCCGAGGTCATGGCCGAGCTCGGCTTCAGTGCCGAGCAGATCGACCAGGTTCTCGCGTCCTGCCACGGCGCCGCGGATGCGGTCATCGCAGCCGTCACCGACGGCTGAAGCCTCTGGCCGGCCGAGCCGCCGCTGGGGTCGGTCAGGCCTCGCGGCGCCACTCGGGAACGCGGGACGAGATGATGCCCTCGGCGCTGAGGTGGGCCAGCTCGTCATCGCCAAGCCCGAGCAGACGGGTCAGCACCTCGCGGTTGTGCTCGCCCCGGAAGCCGACAATGGGATTGAGGCCACTGTCGGCGTCGCTGAACCGCCACGGTGACTGGGGCACAGTGACCGAGGTACCCCGACCGAGGTCGACGTCGACGAAGGCGCCGCGTTCGGCGGCCCATTCGGTCGCCGCCAAGTCAGGCACCGTGCGGACCTCGGCCGCGAGGACGGTCGACACCCCGATCGCCTTCTCCAGCTCCTCAGCGGTGTCGAAGTTGGCCACCCACGTGGCGATGTCCGCCTGGTACGCCTCGAGGTTTGCGATTCGATCGGCCTGGGTGGCGAAGCGGGGATCGTTTCGCCAATCGTCGCGCCCCGTGGCCTTGACCCAGATCGCAAAGGCGCCGCCGGTCGTTGCATCGATGGTGATGTTGACGAAACGGCCGCTGCGCAGCTTGTAGATCGCCGACCAGTTCTGCCCGGCCCGGAAGCCGACGGGCGGATCCTCGCCGAGCAACTCGGCCGATGCGAGGTCGTTCACCATGAGGGTCGACTCGGCCATCGACACCTCGACCGCTTGGCCCTTGCCGGTCCGATTGCGCTGGTACAGCGCGGCCAACAGCGCCGCCAGCGCGTGCAGGCCGGTATAGGTGTCCGAGTGCGACATGGGGTCATTGCGGGGATGGTCCTGCTCGCCCCGACGCCGCGCCACCATCTCGGTGATGCCCGCCTCGGCGTGCAACGCCGAAGCGTAGGCACCCTGGTTGGCCCGGGAGTTGTTGTGACCCCAGCCGCTGATCGAGGCAACGATGATCCGAGGGTTGCGGGCGGCCAGGGTCTCGTAGGCGAGATCCAGTTTCTTCATCACCTCCGGCCGGTAGTTCTCCAGGACGACGTCGGCCTTCTCGACCATCCGAAGGAAGAGGTCGCGGCCTTCGGGCTGGGTGAGGTCCAGTGACACGCACTCCTTGCCTGCGTTGTAATGGACGAAGTACGTCGACATCCCGTCGACGCGGGGCATCATCGCCCGGGTCAGATCGCCGTCGGGCGGTTCGATCTTGATGACTTCGGCGCCCAGGTCGGCCAGGAGACGGCTGGCGATCGGACCGGCGAGGGCGCGGGTGAGATCCAACACGACGACATCGGAAAGCGGACGGCCCATGCCCCGCAATCTACCCTGCGAGTTCCCGCAAATCGATCTGGGCGCGTGGTGGCCGATGTCAGGCGGATCTCAGACCGGAGCGTTCGCGTCGAGGATCCAGTTGACCACGTCCTCCTCGTCGCGGCGGCCCCAGACGCCGAGTGTGCCCCGAAGCTTGCCGGCCGGGACCGGATCGACCCGCCGCCATTCGGTGGCAACGACCCGGTGGGCGATGAGCCAGGCGCCGTCGTCGCGTTTCTCGAACCGGTCGACGTAACGGATGCCGAACACGTCGTCGAGGCCCGTGCCGTCGGCCAGTTCCTTGCGGTGATAGGCGACGGCGTAGGTCTCGGTCCGGGCCACGTCGCCGGACACCTCGATGAGCATGTTGCCCATGAAGTGTTGGGTCACGAGGAAGCGGGGGAGGAAGCTTCTGCAGAACGCGATGAAGCCGGGCACGTCGCCCTGAAAGCTGCCGTGGTCGTCGTACGCATCGGGGTGGTAGCAGGAGGAGACGAGATCGAAGTCCATCCGGTCCACGCCCCGGGCATAGCGGTACAGCACCTCGCGTATCTCTTCCTTGGCCAGCAGGTCGTCCATGGTCAGTCGCATCAGCTCAACCTAGTCTCGGCGAGGGTGGCGAGGCGATCGATCGGTGCGGCGAGGCGCTCGGTGGTCGTGGCCCGGGCCCGGGGGAACCGGGTCTCGTCGTGGAGGTCGGTCCAGTCGTAGGTGTGGGTGACGAGCGACCGGTCGGTGTCGAGCCGCTCGATCTGCCACCGCCAGAGGTGTCCCACCGGGGCACGGCCCGGTTTGGCCGGCCGCCAGGCGATGCGCTCACCCTCGGTGAACTCGACCACGTGGTTCTCCCTCACCGCGCCCATGGTGAGGGTCATGGAGAAGACGTCGCCCACGGCCCGCACTCGTTGCCCCGACGGACATTCGGCCAGGTTGTCGTTGCCGTCCCACTCTGGCTGGCGGGTCGGCTCGGCGATCAGTTCGAAGATCCGGCCGGGTGGCGCCTGCACCTCACGGCTGGCAACGATGATCCGGGGTTCGGAGGAAGTCATTTCGATAGCATGCCTCCGTCTCTCGGTATGTTTCGATCGTCCTCGCCTCATTCCCGCACTCCCAACGTCGAACTCGAACCCGTTTCGTTGGCGACCAGCAGCGTGTGTGAGAGTGCGTGAATATGCGAAAGCTCTACCTCCTTGCCGCGGTCACGATGGCCGGCGTCAGCGCCGTTTTCTCGCTCCTCGCCGAGCTCGAGAAGCGATACGACCTGGCCACCCGGCACCTCGGCTGGATCGCAGCCAGCGCCTTCGTCGCCGCGCTCGTCGCCCAACTCTGGCTCTCCCGCTACGCTGACCGGGGACACGCGGGCCTGTTGTTGCGGGTCGGCATCGTGGCATCGGCGGTCGGTCTGTTGTGGTTCGCGGCCTCGACCGAGGTCTGGCAATTCGTGGCCGCTCGCGGCCTGCTGGGCGCAGGAGTCGGCATGATCGTGCCACCGGCCCGTCGCGCCCTGGTGGTGGGGGCCGAAGGCAACCACGGCGAGCGACTCGGGGTGTTCTACTCCGCGTACCTGGCCGGGTTCGTCTTCGGTCCGCCCATTGGCGGCTTCCTCACCGAGATCGGCGACGTCCGCCTGCCGTTCGTCGTGTTCGGACTGCTCACCGCGTCCATGATCGTCCCCATTGCGCGCCTCGACATGCCCGAGGCCGACCCGTCGACCGTTCGCACCGACATCGACAGTCGTCGTGTCCTGCGTCGTCTGCTCCGATCGCGGAAAATGCTGGCCGCCCTGCTCGTGGTGGTGTCGTTCCGGTACTCGATCGGGGTGTTCGAGCCCCTGTGGGCCACCCACCTCGACGATCTCGGAGCGTCGACCCGGGTGATCAGCCTGTCCCTGAGCGCCTTTGCCTTTCCGATGCTGATCGTGGCCAAGCAGGCGGGGCGGCTGAGCGACCGGGTGGGTCCCCGATTGGCCTCGTTGCTGGCTGCGGCCATGACCTTGCCGATGATGGCCACCTACGGCTACGCCGGCGTGTTCTGGGTCATCTTGATCGTGGCCGTACCGCACGGCTTGATGGAGGCGATCCTCTCGCCCGGATCGCAGTCGGCGGTCGCGCTCGCGGCGTCCGACGACGACGCCGCATCGGCCCAGGGGCTGGCCGAGGCCTCGGGCTCGGCCGCTGCTGCCGTGGGTGCCCTGACCGCGCCCTCCGTCTTCGAGGCCTACGGCGCCGGTCCGGCGTGGGTGCTCGCAGCCGCGGTCATGGCCGCACTGCTCACGACCAGTTGGGTCCTCGACCCGCCGGTGCGTCGCCGCTCCGTCGCCGTCGAGGACGGCCGGCTGCGCCCGGCCTCGGCGATCGAAGGATGAGTGCCGCCGATGAAGAGGAATCTTCGTGGTTGGAGCAGGCGAGATCGGGCTGGCTGAACCGGGGTGACCGGCGACCGGCGTTCGCTCTCGAGCCTGCCCCGGGTCAGGAGTCCGCGTGGGACTATCCCCGTCCGCCGGCGATCGTGGTCGAGCGTCGGCTCGTCATCATCGGCGACCCCGAGCATCCGTTGGTTTCGACGGACCGGTCGTTGCGGGTCCTGGAGACAGCGAGTCCGCCGACGTTCTACTTCGCAGCGCAGGACGTCAGGACCGAACGACTGGTGGTGGCAGGCGGCTCCTCGTTCTGCGAATGGAAGGGTCCGGCCCGGTTCTGGGCGTTGCGGGAGCAGCCGGACCAAGCCATCGCTTGGAGTTACCCCGAGCCGCTTGCCGGGTTCGAGACGATCGCCGGGCACCTCTCGTTCTACCCTGACCGCATACGGTGCGAGGTCGAAGGTGAGGTCGTCCGGCCCCAGGCCGGCGGTTTCTACGGCGGCTGGATCACCGACAAGGTTGTTGGTCCTTTCAAGGGCGATCCCGGTACGTCGGGCTGGTAGTAGGCCGCGGAGGTCTGACGGATCGGACCGGCCGACTACCGTCGTGCCATGTCTCAGACACCGAGCGCAAGTCACGAACCAGGGGGTCCGGTTGGGCTGACCGGGCTGTCGGTGGTGGAACTTCCGGGCTCGGTGGCCGGCGCGTACTGCTCGCGGCTGCTGGCAGATCAGGGTGCCGCGGTCACCGTCGTAGGCGATCCTCAGCGACCGTTGGCCGAAGGCGACCTCCGCGGCCTCGAGGCGGCCCTGAGGG
>JAQCHM010000084.1 GCA_027730885.1 Actinomycetota bacterium
ATCGCCGACCCCACATCTTCCTTAAACCAAAAGCAACCAACCCGCAGGAGTCAGAAAGCAACATGACCGACGAAGCGAAGTGTCCCGTACTGCAGAGCGACCATTCGGCTCGTGGCAGCCAGGCCAACCAGCACTGGTGGCCGAACCAACTGAACCTGAACATCCTCCATCAGGGGTCGCCCAAGTCCGACCCCATGGACGAAGACTTCGATTACGCGTCCGAGTTCGCCACCCTCGACCTCGCTGCGGTGAAGGCCGACCTCACGACGCTGATGACCGACTCCAAGGAGTGGTGGCCGGCCGACTACGGCCACTACGGACCGTTGTTCATCCGGATGACCTGGCATGCCGCCGGTACCTACCGTGCCCACGACGGTCGTGGCGGCGGTTCCACCGGGAGTCATCGTTTCGCGCCGCTCAACAGCTGGCCCGACAACGGCAACCTTGACAAGGCACGCGCTCTGCTCGAACCGATCAAGCGAAAGTATGGCCGCAAGCTCTCTTGGGCCGACCTCCTCATTCTCACCGGCAACGTCGCTCTTGAATCCATGGGCTTCAAGACCTTCGGGTTCGCCGGCGGCCGTGCAGACACCTGGGCACCGGAGGAGGACATCTACTGGGGTCCCGAGAACGTCTGGCTCGACGATCAGCGCTACAGCGGCAACCGTCAGCTCCAGGAGCCCCTCGGCGCGGTCCAGATGGGTCTCATCTACGTGAACCCCGAAGGCCCCAACGGGAACCCGGACCCGATCGCGTCCGGTGTCGACATCCGCGAGACCTTCGCGCGCATGGCCATGAACGACGAGGAGACCGTCGCGCTCGTGGTCGGTGGCCACGCGTTCGGCAAGATGCACGGTGCCGGGCCCGAGCCGGCTGTGGGCACCGAGCCCGAGGGGGCTCCGATGGAGCAACAGCTCCTCGGCTGGAAGAACAGTTTCGGCTCCGGCAAGGGCATCCATACCACCACCAGCGGCTTCGAAGGTGCCTGGAACTCGACGCCTACGCAGTGGGACAACAACTACCTCGAGACGTTGATGGACAATGACTGGGTGCTCACCGAGAGCCCGGCCGGTCACAAGCAGTGGACCGCTCCGGCCCTCGCCGGCACCGTTCCCGATGCCCACGATCCGAGCATCACCCATGCTCCGATGATGACCACTGCCGACATGGCCATGAAGATGGACCCGATCTACGGTCCGATCTCGCAGCGCTTCCGCGACAACCCCGAGCAGCTCGACGACGCCTTCGCTCGGGCGTGGTACAAGCTGACCCACCGGGACATGGGACCGATCGTGCGCTATCTCGGCCCCGAGGTTCCATCCGAGGTCTTGTCGTGGCAGGACGCGATCCCCGCCGGTACGCCGTTGTCCGCCGCCGACGTCGCAACGGTGAAGGCGGCTATCATGGCGACCGGCCTCACCGTCACCGAACTGGTCGAGACCGCGTGGGCCTCGGCGTCCACCTACCGTCAGACCGACATGCGCGGTGGAGCAAACGGTGCCCGTATCCGACTCGCGCCGCAGAACGAGTGGGAAGTCAACAATCCCGCGCAGCTTCGTCGTGTCCTCTCCGCCCTGGAAGGGGTTCAGGCGAGCGTTGGCGTTTCGGTCTCGATGGCCGACCTCATCGTCCTCGGCGGCGCGGCAGCCATCGAGGCCGCGGCCAAGGCCGGTGGTCACGCGGTCACCGTCTCGGTCAGCACCGGTCGGGGCGACGCCTCCCAGGCGCAGACCGACCTCGAAGCCTTCTCGTGGCTCGAGCCCAAGAACGACGGGTTCCGGAACTCCCTGGGCAAGGGCAGCAGCCACGTCGCCGAGCACCTGCTCGTCGACCGGGCCCACCTGCTCGGCCTCGCTGCGCCGGAGATGGCGGTCCTCGTGGCCGGTCTTCGGGCCCTCGGCGTCAGCAACGACGGCCATGGTGTGCTGACCGATCGGGTCGGCACACTCAGCAACGACTTCTTCGTGAACCTGCTGGATTACGAAACCGAGTGGACGGCGTCCGCCGGCACCGAGGACACCTTCGAGGCCCGGGCGAGGTCCGGCGGTGACGTGAAGTGGACGGGAACCCGGAACGATCTGGTGTTCGGCTCGAACTCCATCCTGCGGGCCATCGCCGACGTCTACGCCGCCGATGACGCCCAGGAGAAGTTCGCACGTGACTTCGCTGCGGCCTTCGCCAAGGTCATGGACAACGATCGGTTCGACATCGCCTGATCTGTCTCACACTGAGTAGCAGCGCTTTGGACGGCGCCCCGTCGGAACCATTCCGGCGGGGTGCCGTCGCGTCCGAGGTGTCGGCGAACCGGAACCCGCGAAGACTGTCACACCCCATCGTTACTCTCGATTGCATGACCGCGGCGGAAACCGACAGCCTCGCGACAACCGACAGCCTCGCGACAGCCGAGGAAGTGACCTGGGCGCTCGAGGGGGTCTTGGCCGAGGCCGCTGGCGCGAGGAATGCGGCCGAGGCTCGCATCGTTGCCGCGGTGGCCGACGCGTTGGAGACCGAGGCCTGGCAGGGATGGGGCATCCACTCGGCCGAACATTGGCTGTCGTGGAATGTCGGCGCCTCCCGGTCGCGGGCTCGGGCCTACACCGCGATTGCCCGTCGTCGAGACGAACTGCCCGCGTCGTGGAGCCTCTTTGGCCAAGGGCTCCTGAGCGTTGACCAAATGCGATTGATCACTCGGCACTGCCCGGTGCAGTACGACGCAGCCGTTGCCGACTTCGCCGTGGGTGCGACCGTGGTGCAGTTGACCCGGAGCCTCCGGGACTACCACTGGGACGCTGACCGGCAGGAAGACCCCGACGATGATGTCCCCGATCCGATGCCGGTCCGACGCTCGGCCGTCCTCCGCCTGGGGACAACGGCGAGTTCGACCTGCGGGTCACCGGACCCGCCGTCGACGGAGCGATGATCAAGGCTGCGATGGAGCAGTTCTGCGCGCCGGCTCGTCAGGGAGCCGACCGCGAACCGCACGAGGTCGGGGCCTACGAAGGCTTCCTGGCCTTGGTCGAGGCCGGTGTCACGGCCGACCCATCCTCCGCTCGCCGCCACCGCCACCAATTGCTGTGCCACTTGGACCTCGACGATGGAGGAAAGCTGGTCGGTCGCCTTCACCTCGGGCCGCTGTTGGAAGCGGACGAGCTTCGCTTCTTGGCCTGCGACGCCGACCTACGGACACTGTTCGAGGATTCGGGGCACCCTTTCCATCTCGGCCGCACCCGTCGCACGGTGCCCGCGTCGCTCCGCCACGTCGTCGTCGACCGAGACGGTTGCTGCCGGTTCCCCGGTTGCGGCCGGACCGTCCGCCTCGATGTCCATCACCTGATCCATTGGGCCGACGGGGGACCAACCGACATCGACAACCTGGTGACCTTGTGCTCGCTGCACCACCGCCTGCACCACCAGGGCCACTTCACCATTTCCGGTGACCCCACGGTGATTCGCGGTCCGGGAGTGCCCGACGGCCTCACCTTTCGAAACCCCCACGGTGTCGAGATCCGCCATACCCCTTCCGGTCCGCGCCGAGGGCAACGAGCCCCCGGGTCCGGTCTACCGGAAGGGGTATGACGAGCGACTCGACTACCGATACGTCTACTTCAACGCGGACCCCAGCCTGAACTGAGGCTCCGGGTCAGACCGGCAGCTCAGACCGGCAGCTTGGAGACGTCGATGTTGTAGAGGTCGATGACGTTCGACCAGACCATTCGTTCCTTCTCGTCCTCGGGCACGCCCTTGAGGAGGTCGGAGAGCACGCCCATCGAGTTGGGCCAGATGGAGTCGTGGTGGGGATAGTCGTTGCCCCACACCAGACGATCGACACCGATCTCGTGGCGGGTGAGGATGCCGTGGATGTCGTCCTCGAAGGTGATCCAGAAGTTGCGCTCGAAGTACTCGACCGGGGGAAGCGACAGCGAACGGTCGACGAGCCACGGGGTGCGATAGCACGCGTGCTCGAAACGCTGCTTGAAGTTGGCGACCCAGCCGGTCTCGAACTCGGCGAGCACGAACTTGAGGCGGGGGAAACGCTCGGTCACGCCGCCGCAGATGATGTCGATGGTCGAGTTGACCACCGTCGTGTGCGCGAGCGTGTAGCCCTTGATGGTGCCTCCGGGGGTCCCCCAGTGCTCGGGGAGGCCGCAGTCGAAGGACGTCCCGGTGAAGATGTGCATGGTGATGGGGAGATCCATCTCCTGCAGGACCGCCCACAGCGGGTCGTACATCGGATCGCTGTAGGGCTTGTCGATGGGCGCGTGGGACGGGATGGCGAACCCGCGAACTCCCTTGGTGCCGGACCGCTTCACCTCGCGCACGCAGGCTTCGACGTCGGGGATCGGCAGGCAACCGATGCCGATGAGCCGCTCGGGGTTGGGCGTGCAGTAGTCGAACACCCAGTCGTTGTGCTGCTGGAAGGCGGCCTCGCGGATCTTGTCGTCCTCTACAGCGAAGGTGAACATCGACAGGCTGGGGTACATCACCTCGCCCACGATGCCGTCGACGTCCTGCTCGGCGAGGCGCAGTTCGGGGTTGCGCACGCCGGGGTTGAGGCCCTCGTAGCCTCGGGCGATGCGCACCTGCGTGGCGGGGTCGTCGAGTCGGTTGCCGGCGATGCCGAGGCGGCCGACGGGAACGGGTCGGGTGTCCCCGATGACGAGGAACTCGCCCTCGTCGTTCTTGACGATGCGGGGGGCTTTCGACCCGAATCGATCTTCAAGGCCGGCGAAGACTTCCGGTCCTTCGACAACGTGTGAATCGCAGGAGTAGTACTTCATGGTGGTTCCCCTTTTCGAGCCTTCGCTCAGTTCAGCAGATCTCGCACCGCGATGGCGAACTCGTGGGTCGTCGCGGTGCCTCCTTGATCGACCGTAAGCGTACGCCCTCGGGCGTACACGTCGCCGATCGCCCGGTCTAGACGGGCGGCGGCGTCGCCGAAGCCGAGGTACTCCAGCATCATCGCGGCCGAAAGCAGGGTGGCTGTCGGATTGATCAGGTCCCGCCCGACGAGGTCGGGGGCGGTTCCGTGGGCCGACTCGAAGTAGGCGGAGTCGTCGCCGTAACAGCCCGAGGGCGCGAGCCCCATGCCGCCGAGCGTGCCGGCACCGAGGTCGGAGAGGACGTCGCCGTAGAGGTTGGGCAGCAACAGGACGTCGAGCTCGTCGAAGCGAGTGACCAACCGGTGGGCCATGTCGTCGACGATGAAGCGCTCGAGCCTGACCTCGGGGAAGTCGGCACCGACCTCCTCGACGATGTCGGAGAAGTAGCGGTCGGTCGCCGGCAGCATGTTGGTCTTGGCCGAGACGGTGAGTTTCGGCGTCCGCCCGGAGGCGGCTGCTCGCGTGCGCGCCAGTTCGAACGAGAACCGGGCGACCTTCTCGGTTCCGGCCCTGGTGATGATCTTGGCGGCGAACCGGCCCTCGCCGTCCCACGCAAGACGGGCCCTTGGGCCGATGAGGCCGCTTGCTCGGAGTGCCTCGACATCGCCCATGATGCCGACGTAGGAGTCCTCGAGGTTCTCGCGGACGATCACGTAGTCGAGGCCCTCGGGATGGGCCATCGGTGAACGGAAGCCGGGTCGCCAACGCACCGGCCGGACGTTGGCGTACGTCTTGTGGCCCCAACGTAGATGTTGAATTCCCGGAGTCGTGCCGTTGGTCGAGCCGAAGAGCACCGAGTCGGCGGCATCGCACCGTTCGTTGACCATCGCCTCGCGTTCGGTCTCGGGCAGCTCGGCCAGCTCGACGCCGGGCGGAAGCACGTCGAACTCGATCGGGAGATCCATCGACTCGAGCACCCGCATCGAGGCGTACACCGCTTCGGGCGCGGCATCGTCGCCGGGGATGACGGCGACGCGCTCCGGGCCGACCACGTCAGAACCCCAGTTGCTTGCTGACGACGCCCTCGAATTCGTGCCCGCTCTGGGCCCGGCGGAGATTCTCGCAGAATCGGGCCACGTTCTTCGGGGCCCGCAGCTGGCTCGCGCCTGCGGTGTGTGGCGTCATGGCCACGTTGTCCAGGTGGAACAGGGCATGGTCGGCGGCCAAGGGTTCCCCCGGCGCGACGTCGAGCGCCGCGCCGGCGAGCTTGCCCGAGGTCAGGGCCGCGACCAACGACTCGTCGTCCATGATCTCGCCCCTCGTGACGTTGACGAGGTAGCTGCCGTCCTTCATCTTGGCGAAGAGGTCGTGGTCGAACATCTTGTTGGTGTCGTCGGTGAGCGGACAACAGATGGCGACGACATCGGACTGACCGAGGAGGTCGTCGAGCCGGTCCATGCCCCACGCGTCGCCGGTTGGGAACTCGTCGACCGCAATGGTGCGCATCCCGAAGGCCTCGGCCCGCTTGGCCATCGCCCGCCCGGTGCCGCCGTAACCGAGGACGCCCATGGTGAGGCCTTCGAGTTCGATTTCCTTGGCCCGCATGGCCTCCCGGTGGGCCCACGCGTCGGGCCCGAACTTGATGGCGGTGTGGATCTGGCGGGTGAGGGCTAGGAGCAGGCCGAACCCGGTGTCGGCCAGGTGCCCACCGACGAGACCCTTCTCACCGGTCAGCACGACCGGCGAGTTGATGAACTCGTCGAACATGAAGATGTCGACGCCCGACGCAATGGCGTGGACCCACCGGAGGTCCGGGGTCTGGGCGAAGAGTGACTTGGACAGGATCCCGAGGATGACCTCGACCTCGGCCGCGTACTCGAAGGCGTCCTTGACGCTGCCGACCACGTTGATGGTGCTGCCCGCGGGGGCGGCGGCCGCGATGTCGGAAAGGAACTCGGGCGTGGCCTCGGGCATCGTCAAGCCTTCGATGACCAAGATGTTCACCGGTGCGTCGAGAGTGACGCGCCGGGCAGTTGAGGGGTCGGTCATCGTGCTGTTCTCCTGGAATGTCTCGGTAAAGGGGTCCCTAGTAAAGGTTTTCTTGTTCGTCGCGCTCGATGACGCGGCGCATCTTGTCGGTGGGCCAATCGATCGAGGCATGATCGGCCATGGCCTCGGCCAAGCCGGAAACACCCGCCGCGTTGGCGACCATCTTTTCGGCCTCGACGCCCCACAGGTTGGAGCGGATGATGCACTTGGCGCAGTGCAGCATGGCCTCCTCGACGTGGACGAGGAGCGCGAGGTCGGGCACGCTCGGTTTCCCGTCGGCCTTACCGCCCAATGGCAGGGCCATCGATTCCCGCAGACCGAGGTCGTCGGTGATGGATGCTCGTCCCGCGACCCGCAACGTGGTCTTGACGCCGGGCACCAGGAAGATGAGGCCCACATGGGGATGCCGCAGCACGTTGGTGAAGGTGTCGGCCCGATGGTTGCCCGGGCGCTCGGGAATGGCGAGCGTGGTGGCATCGAGGATCTGCACGAAGCCGGCGGGATCGCCCTTCGGCGAGACGTCGAAGTGCCCGTTCCCGTCAGAGGTGGCGATCAGGATGAACGGCGACCGCTCGATGAACGAGCGGCAGTGGTCGTCGATGTGATCAATGGTCTTGTCGGCCGCGACGGCGTGCGGGGGTGGCAAGATCTGACGCAGTGATTCCTCGGTCGTGATGAGGTTGTGCGACGCGGTGGTGGCAGGAACCATGGAGCCGAGCCTTGCAGGTCGACAGGGCGGGTGACAAGATCCGCCCATGTCCGGACCCTTGACTGGTTTCAAAGTGATCGAGTTAGCGGGCATCGGACCAGGTCCGATGTGCGCCATGTTGCTGGCCGACCTCGGTGCCGAGGTCATTCGAGTCGATCGGTTGGAGCCGGCCGACCTCGGACTCGATCGAGGGCGTCAGTTCAATGTGCTGAACCGGGGGCGACGCTCGATCGCGGTGGACCTCAAGAGCTCCGAAGGCATCGAAACGGTGTTGCGTCTCACCGATCAGGCCGATGCGCTCATCGAGGGTTTCCGACCAGGTGTCACCGAGCGACTCGGCCTCGGCCCCGACGTCTGCTTCGCCCGCAACCCGAAGTTGGTCTACGGACGGATGACGGGATGGGGCCAGGAAGGCCCGATGGCCCATGCTGCCGGTCACGACATCAACTACATCGCGCTCACCGGCGCCCTCGGGGCCATCGGGACCACCGATGGCCCGCCCGTGCCGCCGCTCAACCTCGTCGGCGACTTCGGTGGGGGCGCTCTGTACCTGGCCTTTGGTGTGTGTGCCGCGCTGCTCGAGGCTCAGCGATCGGGCGAGGGCCAGGTGGTGGACGCAGCGATGGTCGACGGAGCGGCCTCTCTGATGGCCGCTGTCTACGGACTGTACGCCGCAGGTTCGTGGACCCTCGAGCGGGGCGACAACCTCCTCGATACCGGTGCCCACTTCTACGGGACCTACGAGTGCGCCGATGGGCAATGGGTGTCGATCGGATCGATCGAGAAGCGGTTCCACGACATCCTGCTCGACAAGCTGGGCCTGACCGAGAACGACATCCCGGACCGCATGGACCGCACCCGATGGGTCGAGCACAAGAAGAACCTGACCGAGCTCTTCCTGTCCAAGACCCGAGACGAATGGTGCGAGATCATGGAGGGATCCGACGTCTGCTTCGCCCCGGTGCTGTCGATGGCCGAAGCGCCCGACCACCCGCACATGGCGGCTCGCAAGACCTTCATCGAACTCGAAGGCGTGATGCAACCGGCTCCCGCACCCCGGTTCAGCCGCACGCCGGGTGAGGTGCACTTCACCGTGCCGTCTCCCGGGCAGCACACCGACGAGATCTTGCTCGCTTGGGGATGGACGGCCGCGGAGGTCAAGGAGCTGCACGCGGCCGGCGCCATCTCCTGACTGGGCCTTCTCAGGACCGTCGACTAGCCTGTCAGGATGCCATCTGACCGACTGCATCCCGATCGAATCGAGGTCCGCGGGCTTCGGGCTGTCGGTACGATCGGCGTTCTGCCCGAGGAGCAGACCCGAGCCCAGCCCTTCGAGATCGACCTCGTCATCGAGAGCGACATCCGCAATGCGGGCCGCACCGACGACTTGGACCAGACCGTCAACTACGCGGCCGCCCTCGCCATGGCCGCCAAGGTGGTCGAGTCCGAACCCACGCTGCTGCTCGAGCGAGTGGCCAGTCGGATCGCCGAGGAGATCCTCGGCATGGCCCGGGTCGACGCGGTCGAGGTCACGGTTCGCAAGCTTCGCCCGCCTGTTCCCGAGGACGTCCAGACGACGGGTGTGAGCGTCCGTCGCACCCGCGTCGATCTCTTCCGACCGCAACGATTCAAGACGACCGCGTATGTCGCGCTCGGCGCCAACCTCGGGGACCGACGGGAGCATCTGCGCTACGCCGTCGGCCAGCTCCCGGACGTGACTCGGTGCTCCGGTGTCTACGAGACCGCTCCGGTGGGCGGACCCGAACAAGGTCAGTACCTCAACATGGTGGTCGAGCTCGAGACCGACCTGAACCCGTTCGAACTCCTCGAGACCTGCCTGGCCATCGAGGCCGGAGCCGGCCGGGAACGGCTGGTCCGTTGGGGTGCCCGCACCCTGGATCTCGACGTTCTGTTGTGGGGCGAGGCCTCGATCGTCTGCGAGCAGCTCACCGTCCCGCACCCCCGCATGTGGGAGCGACGGTTCGTGTTGCAACCCCTCGCCGAACTCGCCCCCGGTCGCCTGCCCGAGGACTGGGACCGTCGGCTGCCCGAAGGCGGGATCACTCGGGTTGATGACCTCGAGCGATGACGGCCGCGTTGATGCGGTTCGGGTAGTGGCATCGTCCGTACTCGGGCTGCCCGTCGATGACGATGCCCAACAACTCGTCATGCTGGACGGTCTCCTTCCAGGGCAACGCGATGTAGAGCGGGAGTCCGTAGGTTCGGAGCCTGTCGAGCTGGGAGTACACCTGTTTCTGGTAGACGTACCGCTCCGCCCATGGCCAGTCGTGGGGGGCGAAACCGGTGCCGGGGTCGATGACCAGATGGTCGCGGATGCCGAGCGATTCGGCCTTGGCGACCATCTCGTCGAAGAACCCGAGAAGGACCGCGACCGGATCGTGGTCGGTGACCTGTTCCATGCGGAGCGGGTCGGGTCCCGACAGGAACGGGAGGACCACCGGGCATTCGTATTCGGCAGCCAGCGCCATCATCGAGTCGTTCTGGAGTCCGTCGGCCGCGTTCAACCACCCGACGCCGGCATCGAGCGCCCTGCGGGCTGTCTCGGGTCTCCACGTGTCGACGCTGATCGGTACGCCGAACGTCAGCAGTACCGGAATGATCGGCTCGAGGCGGGCCCACTCCTCCTCGACGGTCGTCTCGCTCGCCGCGAAAGTGGAGCCCTGACCGCCCAGGTCGAAACCCCACACGCCGTTGGACAAGAGCCATTCGGCCCGTCGGGCGGCGTCGGCAGGGGTGCGCACGATCGACTCCTCGTGCAAGGAGTCGGGGGATGCGTTCAAGACGCCGAAGAGCTTCATGAACATCGAACCCTAGCGAGCCACAGACACCCATGACCTCCTC
>JAQCHM010000085.1 GCA_027730885.1 Actinomycetota bacterium
CGCCAGGTCAGTAATCGACCGACTAACAGCCGAGGGCATCATCAGCCGTCCGACCAGCGCGACCCGGCCCTCTGTCTGATTGATGCACAATATATATGTGTCGGGCGGTTCAAAATATCTTGAATACATCGGTGTCTATAACCTCGATGCTTCTATCCGGGATGAAGTTTCATATTGGGGTCGCGAGCCCATTTATTGCGCCACTCAAAAGGTTTGGCGCAAGCAACACAGATCTTTGGTGCAAAACCATTTTGTGTACGCGCTATGCGAGGCCTCTTGGTTCATAGTATTGGCTGGTGAGCATGCAAACAGTCTGGATTTTTGGCGATCAACTAAACCGAAAGATCGGGGCGCTAGTCGACGCCAAACCTGCAACACATCGCGTGCTGATGATCGAATCGCGGGCCAAAATCACAACTCGGCGCTGGCATGTGCAACGGGCTCATTTTATTGTTGCTTCGATGCGACGTTTCGCCGCCGAGTTACGCGAGGCGGGCTTTAAAGTCGATTACCGCTTTGCCGAGTCGATGCGCGAAGGCGTGCAGTTGCACCGCGACGAGTTTTCGCCATCACAAATCATTGTAACCGAGCCGAACAGTTTTGCAGCGCGCGAACTTGTGTCGGCACTTAGTTTGCAATCTGTGAAGTCGAACCAGTTTTTGTGCCACCATGATGAATACGCAAGTTTTTGCGCGACACGCAAGACCGTGAAGATGGAAGATTTCTATCGTTGGCAGCGCAAACGACTTGATGTGATGATGGATGGCGACGACCCATTTGGCGGCCGCTGGAATTTCGACGAAGAGAACCGACAGGGCCCACCCAAGACCGACCAAGACCGTTGGCCGAAACCGAAACCAGTGGCACTCGACGCGTTGGATGCTGAAGTTGTCGCCGATGTGTCGAGCAACAGTTGGGGCCAGCCGCCAACTGGGCAATGGGCAACGTCGCGAACCGAAGCTCTCGTGCGAATGAAATACTTTATGAAAAATAATTTACCGATGTTCGGCGAACACGAAGATGCGATGCTCAAATCAAATTGGCATCTCGCACACTCGTTGCTTTCGCCATATTTGAATCTCGGTTTGTTGTTGCCAGGTGAAGTAATCGCCGCAGTCGTCAAAGAATTTGAAGCCGGCAAAGTGCCAATAAATTGTGCTGAAGGTTTCATTCGCCAAGTTATTGGCTGGCGCGAATACATGTGGAACTGCTATTGGCAATGGATGCCGAAATATAAATCGATGAATGCCCTTGACGCACGTCGCGATTTACCGAAACTATTCACAAAACCAGATGCGACATCGATGAGTTGCATGAAGTCGGCACTCGATGGCGTGTATCAGAGGTCATATGCGCACCACATCGAAAGGCTGATGGTGCTCGGAAATTTTGCTTTGATCGCAGGGGTGAATCCGCAACAAATAACCGATTGGATGTGGAATAGTTTTGTTGACGCAGCCGAGTGGGTGATGGTGCCAAATGTTGTCGGCATGTCGCAATATGCCGACGGCGGAATGTTGGCGACCAAACCATATGCAAGTGGTGGTGCATACATCGACCGAATGAGCGATCACTGCAAAGGTTGTCGTTATGACCGCAAGCAACGTGTGGGGCCAGATGCGTGCCCGTTCACCGTTTTGTATTGGGATTTCTTTTTGCGCCATGAGAAACTTTTCGCAAAGAACCCGAGGGTGGCGCGCCAGGTGCGTGCGGCCCAACAACTAAGCGACAGCGCAAAGGTGCGTGAGACAGCCGTGTCGATCTTGGCTCGTTTAGATAAAGGCGAGCTATAATGATTGCCACATGTGGGTAATCAGCAAGAAGTAATATTTCTATGTTCAGTCGATTTGGCTGGATTAATCCCCAAGTAAAGAGTGCACTCCAGGCAACGGAACGCATCACCCCGCCGACGTCCTGAGCCGACGGACGCTCCCGTCTCCGTCACAGCCCACGAGGACCGACGACCCGTCGGCGAGCACCGGCGAGAACGAGTGCGGTGCCCGGGCGCCGTGCACGGCCGACCCGAATGGCAGCCCGGTCGCCAGGTCGCGTCGTGAGCCGTCCACGGTCGAGACGGCGACGACGCGACGGTGCGCCGGTTCAGCGACCACGATCTCGTTGTCCAGAACGGCGATGCCGTGCGGATCGTCGAACCCGTCGACGTTGGCCTGCACCTCGCCGTTCAGCACCGCGGTGACACCCCCAGTTCGGGTGATCCAGAGCGTCCCGTCGGCCGATTCGGCAACCGCTCTCGGCCGGTCGAGACCAGCCACCTCCACCTCCATGCCACCCTCGCCGTCCAGTTGCAGTACCCGCCCAGTCCCCCGTTCGACCACGAATGCGCCGCCGCCTCGGGCGCTGGTCATCGACATCGCGTCTTGCAACCGGCCCGCAATCGGGTCGAGACGCCCATCGTCTCGGCGGCGCAAAACTTGTCCCCGAGCAAGGAGTACGAGGGGGTCGGCCCCGTGGTGGGCGACATCGATGGCCATACCGGGGAGTTGGGCCAGGAGACTGAGGATCACCTGAGGGTCCGAGCCTGGCTCAGGTCCGGTGCGGTTCACTGCCAAGGCATCGGCGGTGAGCAACGAACCGTCGATCATGCGATCCAGCCCGAACGGGCCGATGAGTCCCGAGGGCGACAGGACCCGCTCGACACCTCCGCTGACCTCGGCAACCCGACCGTCGGTGAAGTGCGAGACGAACAGTCGGCCGTCGGCGCCGATGGCGAAGTTGTCGATACCGACGGCGACCTGGGCCAGCGTCTCACGAGCTCCGGTGAGTAGGTCGATGCGCACCAACCGGCCGCTGCCTCCCTCCGAAGTCAGCAGGCGGCCCTGGGCATCGAACTTGACCGCGGTGGGCGTTGCGAGGTCGGTGAAACGCCGGTCGAGCTTCCGTGTCTCGAGGTCGAAACGCCAGATCTCGCCGGCGAGGACTTGAGGGAACCACAGGGCGCCATCGGGGCCCATGGCGAACGCGTTGGGCATGGCCAGGTCGTCGGCGAGTACGACCGGCGGACGCTCGCCACTCGGATCGAGCTCGAGCAGCCGACCTCCAGGCCGGAACTCGTCGACGAAGAGCCTCCGCCCGTCGTGGCTGACGGTCATGCCATTGGCTCCCGGTAGATCGTCGTGGAGCACGCGGTAGGTTCCGTCCGGCGTACGGGCCGAAACCGTTGCGTTCATCGGTTCGGTGGCGAAGAAGGTCCCGTCGATGCCGAACGCCCCGTCGTCCGGCGCGCAGATCCCTCCACCCAGTGCGGCGAATGGCTGATGTTCGCCGGAATCGACGTCGATCGCAGTTACCTGCGACCCGAAGACCTGAGTGACCATGAGTCGGCCATCTGGAGACCACACGATGCCGTTCGCCCCGCCGAGTCGAGCGGGCTCGACGACGGTCTCAAGGCTCCAGCCGGAAGCCACGTCGATCGGCTCGGATGTGTAGGTCGTCCATCGGTTCGTGGGCTCGCTCACGTTCGTCCTCTTTCGATCGGTCGAACCAAGCGTGGCACACTGCGGCCGTGAGCGACCTACTTGTGAGCGACCCCCTGCCCCTCGCCATCGTGAGCGGATCGGGCGCCGCCTTCGAGGTCGTAGGCATCGTCGAGAACCTCCGGCCCGAAGGCCCTCGTTTTGCCATCAGCGCAATCGTGGGCTCGGGGGAGCTGCTGGCTGACCTCGCCGGCCGGCTGTCGGTCCCATTGCTCGCCGACGTCTCGAGCCTGCCTCCAGGTACCCACGTCGCCATCTCGGCTGGCCACGCCCTCCAAGTCCAGGTTCTCGCGGCCATGGCCCGGCAGTCGTTGCTGTCGGCCACGTTGATCCACGCCGACACGACGCTCGGCCCCTGGGTGACCATCGGCCAGGGCAGCGTGTTGGCGCCGGGCGTCCGGGTCACCGGCAACGTGCTGGTCGGCAATCACTGCCAGCTCCACACCGGTGCGATCGTGAGCCACGATGGGGTCCTGGCGGACTTCGTGACCCTCAGCCCTTCGGTGACCCTGTGCGGAGGAGTGACGGTCGGCGCGCGGTCGACCGTTTTCGCCGGCGCGACCGTGATGCCCGGCGTGACCATAGGCGCCGACGCGGTCGTGGGAGCCGGAGCGCTCGTCAACCGCGATGTCGCGGACGGTGCCACCGTCGTCGGAGTCCCGGCCCGGCCACTTCCACGCGGCTGAGGCGTTGGCGTCGGAGGTATCCCTTCAGCCGACAGCTTGGCGTTTTCGGAATCCTTCACCTGCCAGGTCATGGATCGCGTCGATCGAACGGCGCACAGTAGGCGCATGCACACCACACCTTCCCGATACGCCCGCACCGATGGACTCGATGCCGTCGCCGATGACATCGCACCGGTCGCCGAGGAAACCCAACGACTTCGCAACACCCTTCGACTCAACGCCGTTACTTCGTTCAGCGGTGGCCTCGCCGCTACAGCAGCCGGCGGGACGGTGGCCCGCCTGCTCGGCACCGGTCACCCGGGTTGGGTCCGCCTGATCGGCGTCGGCCTGTGTCTGTTCGCGGTCGGCGTGTTGACCGTGGCGGCTTCGCGTTTCAGCAAGCTTGTTCGCTGGGCGCCGATCATCTCGATCCTGGATGCAGGTTGGGTGCTGGCCAGCGCGGCGACCATGGTTCTTGGGTGGTATTCGCCCACAGGTCAGGCCACGGTCGCTCTGGTCGCCCTGATGGTCGCTTGGCTGGGAACTCGCCAGATGCGGTTGAGTCGTTCGATCGGACGTCCGGTGTGGCCGGCGCGCACGGTGCAGTGAGCGATGACAGACTGAACGAGCGACCCTGGGAGTAACACCTTTCGAGTTCGGGGCACAGCCGCCGGCGACTGAACCGCTCAGCTGGCAGGATGAGCCGATGAGAATCGATGCGCAGGTGCATGCCTACGAACGAGACCACCCGGGACGGCCGTGGACCGGCTTCCTTCATGGCCCACCTGAGGTGACAGGAGATCAGTTGATCGCGGCCATGGACTCCGTCGGCGTCGACGGGGCCATCCTCGTGTCGCCGTGGACGCTCTATCGCTGCGACGCCAGCTACGTGATCGACGTCCAGCAGGCGTTCCCGGAGCGGATCGCTCTGAGCAAGCCCTTCGACTTGCTCGACGGGCAGGTGGGCGACGCGGTGACCGCGTGGGCGGCATCTCCTGGCGTCGTCGCCGCCCGGATCATGATGACCGGGAGCCGACGATCACCCGAGGAGGAGGTGGGCATCGACGCGGTTTGTCGGGCCGCCGCCGTCTCCAGTCTCCCGGTCTGTGTCCTTGCATGGGGAGAACTGGACCGACTCGAGGCCGTCGTCCGCCGTCATCCCGACACCCAGTTCGTGCTCGACCACCTCGGTCTGCCCCAGCCGTTCGAACCGCCCGTGCCGCCTGATCCGTTCGCCGGCCTGCCGGTCGTGCTCGCCCTCGCTGGCTTCCCGAACCTGGCGATCAAGGTCACCGGGGCGGCAACGCTGTCACACCAGCCGTGTCCCTTCGACGACTTGTGGCCGCATCTCGAGCAGGTGTTCAACGCGTTCGGACTCGAGCGTTGTCTGTGGGGCACCGACTGGACCCGCGCCGTCGGGCTCGTGACCTACAAGGAAGCAGTCGATGCGTTCGCGACGACCAGCCGGCTGAGCGACAGCGACCGGGAGCAGCTGATGGCCGGTTCGGCCCGCCGGGTTTTTCGCTGGACGCCCACCCGTGGTTAGGGTTCGCGGATGACCGAGCCGATCACCCTGACCCGACACACCTTGGAACATGGAACGGTGTGCCTGCTGACGATGGATGCAGGGGAGAACCGTTGGAACACGACGTTCACCCGAGCCTTCGACGCTGCACTGGACGAGGTCGAGGCCACCGAGGGCCCCACGACTCTGGTCACCACGTCTTCCAATCCCAAGTTCTTCTCGAACGGGCTCGATCTGGCCTGGTTCACCGGCACTCCCGAGGCCGCCGCGGCGGGTGGCGAGCGCCGCGTCTTCGCTACCGAGGCCATGGGCCTCTTCGCTCGCATGATCACCCTGCCCGTCCCGACGGTCTGCGCCATCGGTGGCCACGCCTTCGGAGCGGGTCTGATGATCGCGATGGCGCACGATGTCCGGGTGATGCGGGCCGATCGTGGTCTGCTCTGTGCCAACGAACTCGAGCTCGGGTTCGCAATCCCTGCGCCGGAAATGGCGTTGTTCGCCCACAAGATGTCTGCCGACGCCTTCCACCAGACGATCGTGTTGGCAAAGCGGTGGGCGGGCCCCGAGGCGTTGGCTGCCGGCGTGGTGCAGGAGATCGTTCCCGAGGAACTGGTGGTTGACGCGGCCATGGCTCGGGCGACCGATTTGCTGCGGGTCGCCCGCAGCCGCGAGATAACCGGCTGGACCAAGGAGCACCTGTACGGCGAGCACGCAGCAGCGCTCTACGGCCCGGACGGGCCGGCCCACCTGCTTCGTCACCCCGACCGCTATCCCAGCGGTCCCGGCGCCGTCCCGAGCAGTCATAACTAAGCCGGCTCAGCGTCGAGCCGGCTGCCAGCCGACTCGGATCGGTAGGACATAGCTACCCTCTCGGGGTGAGATTTCCTGCTCCCGCTGTCCAGCTCGTGCGCGGTTTTGCCATGGGTGCAGCCGACATCGTGCCCGGGGTGTCGGGCGGGACCGTTGCACTCGTCCTCGGCATCTACGACCAGTTGATCGCCAACGTGCGTGTGGGCGCCCACGGGCTCAGACAGTTGCTGACCGGTGACGTGTCCGGCTTTCTCGCCACCCTCAGGAAGATCGAATGGGTGTGGATGCTGTCCCTGCTGGGCGGCATCCTGCTAGCGGTCGCCGCGCTGTCGTCGGTGCTCGAACGGCTGCTCGAAGAGCAACCGACTCGGATGTCGGCGCTGTTCTTCGGTCTCGTGGCCGGCTCGGTCTACGTGGCCTCGAGAATGCTCGACCGCATCGACGTCGTTGGCCTCGGCATTGGGCTGGTAATGGCCGTCGGCTTCTTCCTCGTCCTGGGTTTACGGTCCGGCACCAAGGCGGAGGACGGAACAGCCGAGGCGGTGACCAAGTCGCCGTTGATCTTCTTCGCGGTGGGCAGCATTGCCATCTGCGCCATGATTCTGCCCGGCATCTCGGGGTCGTTCCTGCTGGTCATGATGGGCATGTACACCGAGGTGCTGGGAGCGGTGAACGACCGGGACATCGTGTCGCTGCTGGCGTTCGGCGCTGGGGCCGTCGCGGGACTTGCCCTCTTCTCAACGCTCCTGGGCTGGATGCTCGACCGCTATCACGCCTGGGTCCTGGCGGCGATGATCGGTCTCATGGTGGGTTCGTTGCGTGTTCTGTGGCCCTGGCCGGGCGGCACGAACACGACGACGCTCTCGGCGCCCGGGGGTGACGTGGCGGTTCCGATCCTGCTCGGCGTGGTGGGCATCATCGTCGTCGTTGCGATCGACGTCGTTGGCCGTCGGTTCGTGACGGTCGATCCCGTCGAACATCACCACCCCGCCTGAACGATCGGCCTCACCCTTCGGCGTTGGTGAGGGTCCCGTCCACGTCGTGAAGCGAGTTGGCCGCGCCGGCGTATTGGTCGACGCCCAAGCGAGCGCGGAAGTCCGCGGACGCCTCGAAGACCCGAGCGTCGAGCTCGATGCCTGTCCCGTCCGCGGCTCGGACGAGACCGTTGAAGATGGCCACCGTGGCCGCGGCCTCGATCAAGCCCTCCGCGCCCACGAGCGCCTCCAGCGCGTTTCGTGCCGAGCAGAGCTCACCGCCCGCACCGTTGGCTGCGGTCGCGAAGGCCAGGAGCTCGGCGTCACGTGGAACGCCCGTTCCCGACTGTCCGGCCATCGCGGCATCCAGGTCGATTTCGAGTCCGATTGCGTCGCTGCTCTCACGGAGCAACGTCAGATGCGACGACGTTCAATAGAAGCACTCGTTGAGTGATGTCGTTCTGGCCGCCACCAGCTCCACCTGCGGTCGGGACAGCGCCCGGTGCCAGACCCACTCGAGGAACTGCGGGCCCCGCGAGTAGTGCGAGTCGACCAACCCGCGCCACAAGCGGTTGGTGGTCGGCACGAGCGAGAAGGTGCGGGACACGTTGGCCAGCGCCGGTGCGAGACTCTGCGACACCCAGGCTCCGACGTCGCCTACGTCGTCGGGGCGGACCCGGGTCGGCTCACCTTCGATCGGTGCAGGAAGGGGGGAGCGGGGATCGCCGATGGCGTCGTCGAAACGATCGAGCACACGAGCGACGGAGACGACGGCCACGAGTTCGGTGTACCGCTCTTCCCCGATATCGGCGATGGCTTCCTCGGCCCAGCTCCTGGTGAGCCGGCCGGGATCGGAGGCGACCCGGTGGACCACTTCCACGTCCGTTCCGTTGAGCAACCGGCCAGGACCGTGCCGGCCTTCGACGGCTGTCGGGCTGAGGGCGGCCAGCCTGGCCTGGTCGAGTTCGTTCGACTCGGCGTCGCGCACATGCTGCCAGGCTTCGATGCGTTCGGCCCCGGACAACCATTCGCCGGCCGCGGCCAGGCCTGATCGGGCTGCCACTCGAGCCAGTCGCATCCGTTCGACGTCGTCTTCGCCAGAGGTCTGGGTCATCGGCAAAACTCTACTGCCGATCCCTGACCCGCACCACTACCGCGTGCACCCGGCACCGCCGAGCGGTGCGGAACTGCACGCGGTTGCGCCGGTCTCGTTCCGAATCGGCTGCTCCGGGGTTGACCCCGGTCTTGGTGCGGGTCTAGCAATCGGGCATGCCCCAAGCCACCGGGTCCGCTGACGACCTCGACCAGATCCGCGCGCTCGTCCACCGATACTGCGACGCCGTCTGCTGCAACGATCACGAAGCCTTCGCCGCGACGTGGGCCGAGGACGGACGATGGGAGATCGGACGCGGCCCGGTGATCGGGCGGACCGCCATCGCCTCGGCGTTCGCTACCGCGATGGGACTCTTCGACTCGGTCATCCAACTGGCGCATCAGGGCACGGCGATCCTCGACGGCGACCGGGGCGAGGGACGCTGGTACATGACCGAGTACACCCGGACCCTGACGGGTCGGAACCTCTTCTATGTGGGCGCCTACCACGACACGTACACGCGAGCGGCTGACGGGTGGCGTTTCGCGAGCCGGACGTTGAACTGGTTCTATCAGGGCGCCCCCGACCTCACCGGAGCGTTCGGGCCGCCTGCGGGCTACACCGCTTCGGCGCCGGCCGTGTGGCCCGGCTGACCGGTCTCAGTCCCACCAACGCTCGGAAAGGGCGCTGAAGTTCGGCTGCCCGGTCATGGCCGTGACCCCACCGTCGACCACGAGGCCGTGACCGGTGATGTACGACGCGTCGTCGCTGGCGAGGAAGGCGACGGCTGAAGCGATCTCGGTCGCCAGGCCCATCCGGGCCATGGGTACCAGCCGTTTGTACTGCTCCTGCGCTCGGTGGCTGCGAACGAGTGCGTCGGTCATCGACGTCTCGATGCCGCCAGGGCACACCGCGTTGACTCGGATGTTGTCGCGGGCATGGTCGGCGGCCAAGGTGCGGGTCAGGTTCATGACCCCCGCCTTCGCCGCGTTGTAGGCGGGGAGGCCCCAGTCTCCGAACAGGCCCGAGATGGACGCGGTGTTGACGATCGCTCCGCCCCCGTTTGCCCGCAGATGCGGGATTGCGGCACGACAGCCGTAGAAGACGGCGTTGAGGTCGACGTCGATCACGCGGTGCCACGACTCGACGTCGAGCTCGTCAACGCGGCCCATGGACGAGATGCCGGCGTTGTTGAACACGATGTCGAGGCGACCGAACTTCTCGACCGTTGCTGCCATCATGGCCTCGACCGCGGCGAGGTCGGTGACGTCGAGCTGCAACGCATCGGTCGAGGCCCCGAGGTCGGCGGCGAGGGTCTCGGCCGCCTCGCCCTGAAGATCGGCGATCATGACACGAGCCCCCTCGGAGACCAGCCGTCGGACCGTGGCTTCGCCGATACCCGACGCCCCGCCCGTAACCACCGCCACCTTGCCGCTGAACCTGCCGTTCGTTTCATCGCTCATGGCTCGAACCTAGGTCGTGCGCCGCCTCCACAGCGAGTCGCTGGACGCTCGGGAACGACGACGGCAAGGATGAAACCATGACTGATCTCGGCGCCCGCATCCGCCGGCTGCTGACCATCGGCCTCCTCGCCACGCTCGTTTCCCCCGCGGTTCGCAACGCCGACTCGCTGCCGTTGTCGACCTACCCCATGTACTCGTCGACCAGATCGAATGTGAGCACCTTTGCGACCGCATCGGGCGTCGACGAGCGCGGCCATCGAAGCTCCTTGTCGGCGTTGATCATCTCGGGTTCGAGGGATCGGTTGATCGCCCAATCGTTTCTCAACGATGCGGTCGGGAGGGGAGACGCAGCGCAGGTCTGTTCGGAGATTGCGTCGAGGGCCGACCGTGCGCTGGCCGCGATCGAGATCGC
>JAQCHM010000086.1 GCA_027730885.1 Actinomycetota bacterium
TTACGGCGTGGACTACCAGGGTATCTAATCCTGTTTGCTACCCACGCTTTCGCTCCTCAGCGTCAGTACCGGCCCAGAGTGCTGCCTTCGCAATTGGTGTTCCTCCTAATATCTGCGCATTTCACCGCTACACTAGGAATTCCACACTCCTCTACCGGACTCAAGTCAGCGCAGTATCGGATGGCGTCTCAGGGTTAAGCCCTAAGTTTTCACATCCGACTTACGCAACCGCCTACGAGCTCTTTACGCCCAATAAATCCGGACAACGCTCGCCCCCTACGTCTTACCGCGGCTGCTGGCACGTAGTTGGCCGGGGCTTCTTCTGTGGGTACCGTCAATTTCGTCCCCACTGAAAGGGGTTTACGACCCTAAGGCCTTCATCCCCCACGCGGCGTCGCTGCATCAGGCTTTCGCCCATTGTGCAAGATTCCCTACTGCTGCCTCCCGTAGGAGTCTGGGCCGTGTCTCAGTCCCAGTGTGGCTGATCGTCCTCTCAGACCAGCTACCCGTCGATGCCTTGGTGAGCCATTACCTCACCAACAAGCTGATAGGCCGCGAGACCGTCCCGAAGCGATAAATCTTTCCTCAACTGACCATGCGATCAAAGGAGGGTATTTGGTATTAGCTCAAGTTTCCCTGAGTTATTCCAAACTTCGAGGTGGGTTTCTCACGTGTTACTCACCCGTTCGCCACTCACCCATGTGGACCGAAGTCCGAGTGCGTTCGACTTGCATGTATTAAGCACGCCGCCAGCGTTCGTCCTGAGCCAGGATCAAACTCTCCATCAGAGAATCTGCCGAGACCTGGGAAAGATCTCGGCGTTGATCCAGTTTTGCTGGTTCCATTTACCAATTCGGAACCGGCAGGCTTTTTGGTGACGGGGTGTCTCCACTGGTTAGGTCGTGGTGACACTCCGCACACGCTGCGTTCATCGTCTCTTCCGTTTTCAAGGTGCTGGCCTCAGTCGGCACACATTGACCACCGCGTAGGGCGCTCCATTGGTGTGGACTGCAGGCTCGGCGCCCCCCGAGCCACTCCACCCTGTGGGCGTTGTGTGCATGCGGGGCGAGGGACCACATTAACGGTGACCCACCGGTTCATCAACCGGAAAGGTGATGTTTTTCCGAATTTCTTCCTGAGAGAGCCGGGATCATTGGTCGAAGAGGAGCATCGCGACCTGTTTCTTGCCCTTCCTGACCAGGCAAAACCTCTCGTGCAGAAGGTCGTCCCGTGTCACTTGGGCGCCGGCTGACACCTTCTCGTCGTTGAGGGAGATGCCGTGTTGGGCGAGGAGCCGCTGCGCCTCTCCGTTCGACGCCACGATCCCGGCGTGCCGGAGCACGGGCACGAGGTTGTTCTCCTCCGCGAGAACCGAGCGACTGATCACCGTGGTCGGCACTTCGGCTGCGAGCATGCGGAGGGTCTCGATGGCGACGCCGGCCACCGGGCCGCCGAAGACGACGGCCGAGGCCGCCTCGGCACCCGCGGCCGCTGCCGGCGAGTGCACGAGCGAGGTCAGCTCCCGTGCCAGGCGCCGCTGGCCGTCGCGGAGATGAGGTGCATCCAGGTGGGCCGCCGCGATTGCCTCGCAGGTTCCGACAGGGAGCAAGGTCAACTGCAGGAGCAGTCTGCGAACCTCGGCGTCGTCGGTCTGCATCCAAGCCTGGAAGAACCGGTAGGGGCTCATCTTCGCGGCGCTGAGCCACATCGTGTCGCCGCTCGCGGTCTTGCCGTATTTGGATCCGTCGGGTTTGGTCAGGAGCGGGACGGTGAGCGCGAAGCCACTGCCCCCCGCCTTGCGACGGATCAGGTCAAGCCCGAGCACGATGTTGCCCCACTGATCCGACCCCCCCATCTGCATCTCGCAACCCTCGTTCTCGAACAACCAATAGAAGTCGTGAGCCTGCAACAGCATGTAGCTGAACTCGGTGTAGGAGATACCGTGCTCGGACTCCATGCGGTTCCGTATCGAGTCCTTGGCCGCCATCTGATTCACCGTGACGTGCTTACCGACGTCGCGGAGGAACTCGAGGTACGACACGCCGACGGTCCACGCTCGGTTGTCGAGCAACTTCGCCGGATTGTCGGGGCGTTCGAAGTCGAGGAACTGGCGAAGCTGGGGCACGACGCCGGCCAGGTTGGCGGCGAGGGTTGCGTCATCGAGCAGGCTGCGTTCGTCCGACCGTCCGGACGGGTCACCGACCATCCCGGTGGCCCCCCCAGCCAACGCGATCGGTCGATGACCCGCGTCCTGGAAGCGCCGCAGCATCAGCAACGGCAGGAGATTCCCGGCGTGGAGCGACGTGGCCGTCGGGTCGAAACCCACGTACACGGTGATCGGGCCGGCCTGCAGTCTGGCCGCCAAATCCGACCGTGACGTGGTGTCGTGGATCAGGCCACGGGCCTCGAGGTCGGTGAGCAAGGTGGGGTCGACCGCGCCACGTGCCACGGCGGGAGTTCCGGGGACAGGACGATCAACGGAAGGGACGGATCCAGTCATGACGATAACTCTAGATGACCTCTCGTCGGGGCCACTTCGGCCGCATCAAAGGTGGTACCCGAGACACTGGGTATCTCGGGCGCGAGGACCGGCCCGTCGTGACCTTGACCGAAGACCAGATCGGTTCGGCGGTCTTCCACCGCCCGAGCGAACTCATCTCGAGCTTCGTCGAGATCTCCACATGATCGAGAGCCCGACGCGCACCCGCGACAGCGCCGATCGAGCGCGGGTGTGTGGTTGGGCCGTTGCTCGTCCGTGGCATGCTGGTCGGCGGTGACTGCATCAGACGAGAGGCTCGAACCGACCGACCTCGAACCGACCGACCTCGAACCGACGGACCCCGAACCGACGGACCCCGAACCGACGGACCCCGAACAGACAGACCCCGGCGTGGTGCCGTCCAGGACCTTCGCCGGCGGCACGATGATCGAGGGCTGGACGGGGTGGAGTCCGGGCAAGGTGATCATGGTCGGTCTTCTCGCAGCGTCGTTCGGGCTCTGGGTGTACGCCTACTCCGGTTTTGCCGACCGCCGTGCTCCCGACACCCTGGACGACCCCTCCTTCGCCGTGGCGGCCGAGCCGATCTGCGCTGAGGCCAAAGCTCGCTACGACGAGCTCCCCGGTTCGCTCCAAGCAGTCGACCACCACGCCCGAGCCGACCAGATCCGCACGGCAAACGCGGTCCTGGACGACATGCTCACGGCGCTCGAGCGCGAGGCCGTTGTGATGGCAGGAACCGAGCGAGACCGAGGCATCATCACGCTTTGGCTCGGCCGATGGCGGATCTTGTTGTCGGATCGGGCGGGCTACGCAGACCGGCTCGACATCGACCCAGCGGCGCTTTTCTTCATCTCCGAAGCAGCCGGTTTCCGAGCCGAGAAGTCGATCGATTACGTGGCCAACACCAACAGGATGCCGTCCTGCAGTCTTCCCGGCGACGTCGGCTGACGCCGACCTGCAGTCTCGTCAGCTCCCGCGCAGACGAACAAGACCGGCGTCGACCAGGCGGAGCAGGGCCGGGGCGAGAAGATGGCGCTCGGTGACCGGGTTGACCCAGCGAGAGCCCGTCGATTCGGCGTTGATCACGACGGCAGAAGCTTGGGGAGCCAAGACCAGGTAGCGAACATCGAGATGAAGGTGCGCTGGCTCATCACCTCGGGCCGGAATGACGTGGATGTCGAGATCGATGGCCGGGTGCACCAACTCGAGACCCACGAGGCCGGTCTCCTCGATCGCTTCTCGCAACGCGACAGCACCCAGGTCGCCATCTCCATCGGCATGACCGCCCGGCTGCAGCCAGCGCTGCAGTTTTGCGTGATGGAGCAGGAGCACGTTTCCCGTAGAGCTGTCGACCACGAGGGCCGAACCGGTGAGGTGACCCGCAAGACAGCTCCGGAGAAGTGCGTCCTCATGCTGGTCGATGAACGCGAGCATCCGCTCGCGAACGGACTCGAGCACCGGGTGAGCCGAGCCAATCTCGCGCCTCGCCTGCTCGAGACCCTCGTTGACTCCTCGTCGACCCATAGGACGGACAACGCTAACCGGCGAAACGGCGGGTCACGGTCGTCTCCCTGCTTTATGGTGGGGTCTGATGGCCGATAGATGAACATCTCTTCAGCCCCATCGGGATCGCCACGCCTCGCGCTGTGAGTGGTGACCCTGCTGGGGCGCCTGGCCGCCTTCGTCCTGTCGGTCGTCGTCACGATCGTTCTCATCACCTCGATCTGGTGGCGGTTGGTTCCTGAACGTGACATCGATGTGCTGGTCTACGACCAGACCGTGCCTTCCGGCGTGGACGCGGACCGAGCCATGCTGCAGCAACTTCTCGACCACCACCATGTCGGGTACGACCAGAACGACTGCTTCGGGTCCAAGCCCGGCGGGACTGCACCTCACGGAACGTGGCCGTCGGAGCGTCCGGATCTGATCGTGCTGGCCGACGTCTTTCGCCCTCGTGACCGAACCGACGCCAGCACCGGTTGGATTGTTGTTCGAGGATGCCTTCGGATTCCGAGCGCTGCCGTGGACCGGTCGTTCGGTCGAGGACCTCGCTGACATCGCACCCAAGATCAAGGAACTCGGACCCGATCCCTGGCCCTACAGCGGCCCGGGCGTCATCTTCGTCACCTCGCCCGTCCCCGGTCGAGCCCCCGATGCCGAGTTGGTCGTGTTGACCCAGGACATGTTGGAGCAGTGGCTCCCCCGGGTGGTCGGTGGTCCGCCGGGAGCGGTTCCGGGCGAGTCGACGTTTCCCCGTTGGTTCGGTTTGGTCCGACCCCGGGAAGGCGCGACCGTCGACGCCTGGTTCGAGATCCGCGTGAACGAGCAGGCAGCGAAGGCCCTCGCGAATGCGGGCCTTCCGACCCGATTCCCCGCGCTGATCCGCACAGAACGAACGCTGTACTTCACTGGGGACGGTCTGGGCGAAGGGACTCCACTCCGGCTCAAGCATGTGCAGGGTGGAGCGCTCTTCACCCGGCTGGTCACCGGTACCGAGTACCGGTTCATGTACCAGATCCTCGAGCCGTCGATCGCCTGGTTGTTGGATCGTCAGCCGGTCGAAGCCCGACGCGAGGTCGACTGACGTCGGGTGACCCGCTCAGTGCGAATCGCCACAGGCGCTCGGTTCCTCTCGAGATTCCTACGCGCGGACCGACCAGCACGGTCGTGTTCGAGAAGTCCAAGCGCTCCCGACCACCAGGTTGCAGAATGACCGGCCCCGTGCCCAAGACCGAAGACCCGTCGTCACTGCGCTCGACGCCGAGGGCGGCACACAGCTTTCCGGGCCCTGAGCACAGGTCGTGGTCACTCACCGCGCTCGGTCGGTCAGCCCGCATGGCTGCAAGACCGGTCAGCGGCGCCAACGCTCTGATCAGCACGGCCGACGGATCACCGACCGGCCCGCAGACGACGTTGGCACACAGATGCATGCCATAGATCAGGTAGACGTACAACGTTCCACCTTTGTCGAACATCGCCTCGTTGCGTGAGGTCCGACCGCGGTAGGCGTGCGATGCGGGATCGTCGGCGCCGCCATAGGCCTCGACCTCGACGATGACACCGGCCCGATCGCCCCGGCGGAGCACGAGACTGAGAAGATCGGCCGCCGCCTCTGGTGCCGGCCGCCCCAGATCGGGCACGGCGCCCGATGACGGCTCCTCGCCGGGAGGGGCCGTGGCTTCAGCCACCGAGGCGCAACTCGTCAGTGTCGAGTCGGGCGGCGAACCGATCTCGCTGGACGGCGACGGGCGCTGCTCCCCCGCTTCCGGGCGTCGTTCGGCCACGGGCAGAGCGACCCGGCTCGAACAAGGCGACCGCGTCGGGGCCCAGGCCGTCGTGTCCTGCGACGAGGTCGGGAAGGGAGGCCTCCCCGCTGAGAGCACGGCGAACCAATTCGCCGACGACAGCGTGAGCCGCGCGGAAGGGCATCCCGCTTCGAACCAGGTATTCAGCGAGATCAGTGGCGACCGAGTAGGGAGAGTCGGCGCCTGCCGCCATGGTGTCGGTGTGGAAGGTCAACGTCGACACCATGCCGCCGAGTGCGAGGAGCGTGAGGCGAACGGTGTCGACCGCGTCGAACAGCGGTTCCTTGTCCTCCTGCAAGTCCTTGTTGTAGGTGAGCGGCAGGCCTTTCAGGGTGGTGAGCAACCCGGCCAGGTGGCCGACCAATCGCCCGGCCTTGCCACGGGCCAACTCCGCGATGTCAGGGTTCTTCTTCTGCGGCATCATCGACGACCCGGTCGAGAAGCCGTCGTCGAGCCCGATGAAGCCGAACTCCTGGGAAGCCCAGAGAATCAACTCCTCGCCCATCCGCGACAGGTGGATGCCCAGCATCGCCAGGCTGTAGAGCGAGTCGGCGACGAAGTCGCGGTCGCTGACGGCGTCCAGTGAATTCTCGAACCGGGCCGCGAAACCCAGGGCCGCTGCGGTGTGATCGGGATCCAGCGGCAACGACGAACCGGCCAACGCCCCCGCGCCCAAGGGCGAAACGTCGGCCCGGCGCACGGTCTCGATGATGCGATCGACATCCCGCGACAGCGCCCAGCCGTGGGCCAGCAGATGATGGGCCAGCATCACCGGCATCGCCTGCTGCAAGTGGGTGTAGCCCGGCAGGTAGGCATCGGGATGGGCGTCGGCCTGGGCCAGGAGGGTACGTTGGAACCTGAGCACCAGCGCGGCGACGCCGCGGAGTTCGGCCTTGGTCCAGAGTCGCAGGTCGGTGGCCACCTGGTCGTTACGGCTGCGGCCGGTGTGCAGCTTGGCGCCGGCCGGCTCGAGTTCGGTGGTCCGGCGTTCGACCGCGGTGTGGATGTCCTCGTCGGATGGCACGAAGACAAAGGTGCCATCGTCCATCTCGGCTCGGACCCGGTCGAGGGCAATGGCGATGGCGTCGCGTTCAGCCTCCGAGAGCAGGCCGACCGACGCCAGCATGGACACGTGGGCCTGGCTCCCGGCGATGTCCTCGCGATACATCCGCCGGTCGAAGGGCAGCGAATCGTTGAGGGCCTGGAGCGCCTCGGTCGGGCCTCCCTCGAACCGGCCGTGCCAGAGCGTCTTGGCCACCTAAACGCCGCGCTTCTTGGCCAGGGTGCGCAGCCGCAGCGCGTGAAGCTTGATGAAGCCGTCGGCGTCTGCCTGGTTGTACGCGCCACCATCGTCCTCGAAGGTCGCGATCTTCTCGTCGAAGAGTGAGTCGGGACTCTTGCGGCCGGCGATCTCGACGTTGCCCTTGTAGAGCTTCACGCGCACGGTGCCGTTGACGGAGGCCTGCGTGGCGTCGATCATGAGCTGCAACATCTTGCGCTCCGGACTCCACCAGTACCCGTTGTAGATGAGACTGGCGTAACGCGGCATGAGGTCGTCCTTGAGGTGGGCGACCTCCCGGTCGAGCGTCAAGGATTCGATGGCCCGGTGGGCCCGCATCATGATGGTTCCGCCCGGCGTCTCGTAGGCGCCGCGGCTCTTGATGCCGACGTAGCGATTCTCGACGATGTCGAGACGCCCGACGCCATTGGCGCCGCCGATGGCATTGAGGTGTGTGAGCACCTCGGCCGGGCTCATCGCCCTGTCGTCGATGCCGACGATGTCGCCACCGGCGTAGGTGAGCTCCAGATAGGTCGGGTCGTTCGGCGCGGCCTCGGGGCTCACGGACCAGCGCCACATCTCCGACGGCGGCTCGGTCCAGGGGTCTTCGAGCTGCCCACCCTCGTAGGAGATGTGGAGCAGATTGGCGTCCATCGAGAAGGGCGACTTGGTGCCTCGTTTCTGCTCGATCGGGATATTGCGTTGCTCGGCGTATGCCATCAGCTTCTCCCGGCTGAGCAGGTCCCACTCCCGCCAGGGCGCGATGACCTTGATGTCGGGTGCCAGCGCGTAGGCGCCGAGCTCGAACCGGACCTGGTCGTTGCCCTTCCCGGTTGCCCCATGACTGACCGCGTCGGCGTTCGTCTCAGCGGCGACCTCGACCAGACGCTTGGCGATCAACGGCCGGGCGATCGAGGTGCCCAGCAGGTACTCGCCCTCGTAGATCGTGTTGGCTCGGAACATTGGGAAGACGAAATCTCGGACGAACTCTTCGCGGACGTCGTCGATGAAGATGTGCTCGGGCGCCACCCCCATGGCCAGCGCTTTCTCACGGGCTGGATCGAGTTCCTCGCCCTGCCCGAGGTCGGCGGTGTAGGTGACGACTTCGCAGTCGTAGTTGTCCCGCAACCACTGGAGGATCACCGAGGTGTCGAGACCGCCCGAGTAGGCGAGAACCACCCGGTTGATGTTGGTGTGCTTTGACATACTGGGGAACTCCGGAAGGGGTGAGAAAAGGGCGAGTGGGTGGGCCTCGGGCCCGATGGCGGACGGCTAGAGGCCGGCGGTTCGGTGGAGGAACTCGGCGAGGGCGCGTCCGCTGTCCTGTACCGCGATCGCGAGCAGGGTGTCGTCGCCGGCGACGGTACCCAACAGCAGCTCGAGTCCCGCACGGTCGAGGGCCGACGCGACGACGTGGGCCGAACCTGGCGGGGTCCGCAACACGATGAGGTCGCTCGACCGGTCGACCTGCACGACCCACTCGCTCAACACGCGTCTGAGATGATCGCTCGGAGCGAGCTGGTCGGTTGGCAGCTCGGGTATCGCGTAGACCGTCGTCCCCCCGGGGATTCGAACCTTGATCGCTCCCAGGTCCTCGAGATCGCGCGAGACGGTGGCCTGGGTCGCAGCGATGCCATCGCCGGCGAGCAGTTCGACGAGTTGCTGCTGACTACCGATCCCATGGTCGGTCAGGTACTGGGCGACGCGGTGCTGACGTTGCGCCTTCGACGCGGCCATCAGGCGATTCCGTTCTGTTCGGCGATCCAGGCGAGCACGCCGCGGGCCGATCGTAGCCGGTTCGCTGCCTGCGGCCAGATCCGACTCTGGGGCCCGTCGAGCACCGATGCCGCGACCTCCTCCCCACGATGCGCCGGCAGACAATGCATGAAGACGGCCCTCGGACCGGCAACCGACAGAAGCCGATCATCGACGCAGAACCCCTCGAAATCGCGAAGCCTGCGTTCGCGCTCGGCTTCCTGACCCATCGAGACCCACGTGTCGGTGTACACCACATCGGCCCCTTCGAGCGCCTCGCCGGCGTGCTCGAAGCTCTCCACCAGCACTCCGGCAAGGGTGAGCCGGTCGAGATCCCGGTCGGAGAACCGGTAACCCGACGGGGACGCGACCCGAGTGGTTCCCCCCAGGTAGCCGACCGCGAGCGCCAGCGAACGCGTGACGTTGTTGGCGTCACCGACATAGGTCACGACCTTGCCCTCCACCGAACCGAGCTCGGCCCGGATGGTGAGAACGTCCGCGATCGCCTGGAGAGGGTGTCCTTCATCTGACAACAGATTGATGACGGGGGCGACATCGAGGGCTGCCATGCGCTCGAGGACGGAGTGTCGGAAGACCCGCGCACAGATCGCATGGTGGTAACACGCCAGCGTCCGTGCGATGTCCTCCGCCGTCTCACGCTTGTCGATACCGACCTCGTCGCCGACGATGTACACCGGATGACCTCCGAGCTGCACGACGGCGATCTCGGTCGAGTTCCGGGTGCGGGCCGACGGCTTCTCGAAGAGACAGGCAACTCCCCGGCCGGCGTAGGGCGCACCGAGTGTCTCGGGCGCGGCCTCGCATCGCTCGATCACCGCGCCGAGTTCATCGGGGGTGAGGTCGTCGATCTCCAGGAGATGGCGCACAGGCAAGCTCAGGCGGTGAGTTCGTCGAGAACGCTGCCCAGGACGGCGACTGCTTCGGCGATGTGCTCGGGCGTGATGATGAGCGGAGGAGCAAGGCGAAGCGCGGTCGCCGTAACGCCGTTGACGACCAGCCCCGCTTCCAGACACTTCGCGGCGGCGACCCGGGCATCAATGCCATTGAGCTCGACGGCCAGCAACAGGCCCAGCCCGCGGACGTCGGCAACCTGGGGCAACACCGAGATCGCTCGCTTGATCTGCTCGCCCGCAGCCTGGGACAGTGCGGGCGCGTCGATGGCCTGCATCGTTTCGAGCACCGCCCGCGCCGCCGAGGTCGCCATCGGCTGACCACCGTAAGTCGTGGCGTGGTCCCCCGGTTGGAACGCGGAGGCGACCTCGCGCTTGGCCCAGCACGCTCCGATCGGCATGCCATTGCCCAGGGCCTTGGCCATGGAAACGACGTCGGGCAGGAGATCGAAGTGCTGGAAGCCGAACCACCGGCCCGTCCGGGCGAAGCCGGTCTGCACTTCGTCGACCATCATGAGGATGCCTCGCTCGTCGCAGATCCGGCGGACGCCGGCGAAGTACTCGAGGGTTGCCGGATTGACGCCACCCTCGCCCTGGACAGGCTCAAGGAGG
>JAQCHM010000087.1 GCA_027730885.1 Actinomycetota bacterium
TGTGTCATGGCCACGGGGTGCCTCTCGGTACCGAACGTGCCGAACCTCCCCGGGCTGGCCGACTTCGAGGGCGAGCTGTATCACACCGGCGACTGGCCCAAGACCGAGCCGGACCTGACCGGCAAGCGGGTCGGGATCATCGGCACTGGCTCTTCGGGGGTGCAGGCAATCCCGGTGCTGGCCGAACGGGCCGGGCACCTGACGGTCTTCCAGCGGTCGCCGGTCTACACGGTCCCTGCGAAGAACCGTCCGATGCGGGCCGACGTCGCCCAGGCCTTCAAGAGCCGCTACGCCGAGATTCGTGAACGCCAGCGGCATTCGACCACCGGCATCCTGGGCCCGACGGCGTTACGCGAACTGAAACCGGCCAGCGTCGACGACACCGGCGGCGCGCCACGGCGTCCGCGTCCCGGAATCCTGGACCTGACTTCCGATGAGCGCCTCGCGGCATTCGATCAGCAGGGGCCGGGAGCGTTCATGAACTTCGCGGACGTGTATCGGGACCCCGAGGCGAACGCGGTCGCCTGCCAGCTCTTCTTTCGCGAAATCCGCAAGGTGGTCACGGACCCCGCGATCGCCGAACGGTTGGAGCCGAGGGATTACCCGCTTGCGTGCAAACGACAGGTCATCGACACCGACTACTACGAGACGTTCAACCGCAGCGACGTCACGCTCGTCGATCTGCGCGTGCAGCCGCTCGTCCAGGTGACCCCAGCTGGGGTGCGGGTGGGCGGAGAGGGTTCGGATGACGTCGAGGTCGGACTGGACGTCCTGGTCTTGGCCACGGGCTTCGACGCGATGACAGGCGCGCTGGAACGCATCGATATTCGCGGCCGCGACGGCCTCCTCCTTCGCGATCGTTGGGCCGACGGACCACGGACCTACCTCGGGCTCCAGGTCGAAGGCTTCCCCAACCTGTTCACCATCACCGGCCCGGGCAGCCCCTCGGTGTTGTCCAACGTCATCGTCGCCATCGAACAGCACGTCGACTGGATTGCCGACTGCCTGAGTTACCTGATCGAGAACGATCATTCGACGATCGAGGCCACGGCCGACGCGGTCGAGGGTTGGGTTGCGCACGTCAACGAGGTGGCAGAAGGGACCATGTACGTCGCTCCCGACTGCAACAGCTGGTACCTGGGCAGCAACATCGAAGGGAAGGCTCGCGTGTTCATGCCATACGTCGGCGGTCTCGGCCGGTACCGGCAGCGCTGTGACGAGATTGCGGCCAACGGGTACGAAGGCTTCGTCCTGGCCTGACCCTTGATTGACCTGGCCCTTGATCGACCTGACCCCGTGGTTGATCGGTAGGGTTGGGGATGCACGTCGGCATCGTCCCCATCAACTCCGGCTACTACATCGAGCCCCGATTCATCACCCGGTTCGCTCCGCTGATCGAGTCCTTGGGATATGAGTCCGTGTGGACCTTCGAGCACGTGATCGTGCCTGAGGCCTATCAGTCCACCTACCCGTACAACCCGTCGGGAAAGCTGGCGCTGGCCGGTGGCGACCGTTTCGTCGACCCGCTCATCGCCCTGAGCTGGGTGGCGGCCTGTACCGAGCGCCTACGACTCGGCACCGGGGTGAACATCCTCAGCCAGACCAACCCGCTGTACCTCGCCAAACAGGCGTCCTCGATCGATCACCTCTCCGGTGGCCGGCTCATGCTCGGCCTCGGCGTGGGTTGGCTGAAGGAAGAGTTCGACGCCCTCGGCGTCCCCTTCGACGATCGTGGGGCTCGCGCCGACGAGTACCTGGACGCCATGACCCAGGCATGGTCGGGCGAGCCGGTGGACTACCGCGGGCGTTTCGTCGACTGGCACGGCTTTCGGATGCTGCCACGCTCGACCCAACGGCCACGGGTCCCCGTCGTGATCGGCGGTACCAGCCCTGCTGCAATCCGCCGCGTCGTTGCTCGCGGTGATGGGTGGTATGTCATCCATCGTGACCTCGAGCACTTCCACAGCCTCATGGCCGCACTTCGCGCCGAGGGCGACCAGCAAGGTCGCGACATCGGCGAACTCGAGATCACTGCGTACTGGAACTATCACCGTGAAGGACTCGACGGAGCCCGCGCGTACGCCGAAGCCGGTGTCCACCGACTGTTGGTGAACCTTCAGGCCCTGCGAATGGGCCAACCGGAAGAAGCCGTCAAGCGGTTCGCCGACGAGGCTCTGGCTCACCTCGGTTGAGCGCGGTTCGTTCCTTGTTTGCCTTGTCCCGACGGTGTCCGGTGCGTTCGCTCGGCCTTGGTGGGTCGGGTGAGATGTGTCTGCGTAGGCGCCCGAGGTCTCGACTGTTTGCCGTTCTCGTGGTCTTGTTCTTCGGGCTCCTGATCCCGGTCGGGGGTCTGTCCGCTGCGCCGACTCGCCCCGAGGAGGGCGAGGTGGAGCGGCTGTACCGTGCGGCTCTCGGCCGACCACCGGAGCCGGCCGGCTTCGTCTACTGGGTGAAACGCCGCCAGACGGATCTATCTCTCGACGCCGTTGGACGATTCTTCCTCTCGAGCGCCGAGTTCGAACAGCGCTTCGGTGCGCCCGATGACGATGCGTTCGTGCGGTTGGTGTATGCCCAGGTGTTGGCCCGAGCGCCCGATGAAGCGGGCCGTCTGTTCTGGATCGATCAGCTCGCCCGCGGACTGGCGCGCCAACGCCTGGTGTTGCTGTTCTCGGAGTCGGTCGAGTTCATGGACCTCACCGGCCCCCGCCTTCCCGACCTTCCGCCGTTCACGTCGACGGTCCGGACGGTCACGGCGGCCGACCTCGGCGCCTCATGGCGAAGCGGATGCCCGATCGGGCCATCCCGGCTGCGGCTGTTGGAGGTTCGCCACGTGACGGTCGACGACGGATCGGGGATTGGTCGCATCGTCGTGCACGAGTCGGTGGCGAGCCGTGTCGTGACCGTGTTCGAGCGCCTGTACGCCCATCGCTTCCCGACCGAGCGGATGCAGACCGTAGACGGCTTCGGGGGCGACGACGACGCTTCCATGGCGGCGAACAACACTTCGGGCTTCAACTGCCGTCTCGTGACCGGTGGAACCGGCTGGTCACGTCACGCCTACGGGATGGCCATCGACATCAACCCGGGGCAGAACCCCTACGTCCGTGGGTCGACGATCCTGCCCCCGGACGGATCGAGCCATCTCGACCGGGAGCGGTACGACCCGATGATGATTCGTTCGGGGGACATCGTCGTGCGGTCCTTCGGAGAGGCGGGCTGGCGATGGGGTGGTGCGTGGGTCAACCCGATCGATTATCAGCATTTCGACCGCTGACGAGCCAGGGACGAAGTCAGCCTCGGCTCAGAACTGCACCTTCGGTGGCTCCTGCTGTCCGGCGGGCGCTTCGTAGAACGGACGGGGCTTCACGCCGGCGATCCCGACGAAGAACATCCACGGGATGGTCTGCGTCAGCTTGTTGAGGGTGGCGACGGCGTCGTTGTAGAACTGTCTGGCGAAGGACAACTGGCCCTCGGTGTCGCTCAGTTGTCGTTGGAGCTCGAGGAAGTTGGTGTTGGCTTTGAGGTCGGGATAGGCCTCGGCCACCGCGTTGACCCGAACCATTGCCGCCTGCATTGCGGCTTCGGCCGCGGCGCGGGCCGCGACATCGCTTCCCGCAGCGGCCTGTTGCAGACCGGTTCGTGCCGCGGTGACGGATTCGAGGAGACCCTTCTCGTGCTCCGCGTACCCCTTGACGGTCTCGACCAGGTTGGGGATGAGGTCGGCACGGCGGGTGAGCTGCACGTCGACACCACCGAGCGCCTCCTGTGCCCCGATGTCGGCGGTTCGCAGTCGGTTGAAACCCGTGACGCCGAACGCGACGAGTCCGAGAATGAGGACGAGGACGATGACGAGAGGAATGATCACGCTTGCTGCTTTCGTTGTTCTGTATCGCTACGACAAGACTTCGGTTTGGTCACCAAGAACCCCCGCCTCCTCCGCCTCCGCCGCCTCCACCGGAGAAATCGCCACCACCGCTCGACGACGAACTCTGACTGGCCTCGTAGCTGGAGATCGCCGAGTCGAGCGTCGAAGAGAAGTCCTGGACCACGGTGTCGGCGAAGCGCTGCATGTTGCCGTTGGCGAAGCCGTGACCGACGTACAGGGGCATCGGTGGCGCGGTGCCCATCTCCGTCTGGTACTTGTCGGCCCACTCGCCGGCACATCCGAAGGCAACGGCCCACGGCAGATACGCGGTATAGAGCTCCTGTCGTCCCGAGAACTCGAATCGCTCGATGCTCGACGGTGTCGACAAGACCCGGTGGAACCCCCCGACACGTGACCAGAGAGCTCGCCCGGCCGCCGTGCGTCTGGTGGTGGCGCCGGTGCCGAGCATCCGGGCACCACCGATGGCGAAGACGCCGGGCACCAGGGCGAGGGCCGTCATACCCAAGGGACGCCAGACACAGATGACCCCGGCAATGACCGCACAGACGATGACCAGCGCGCCGCCCAGCTGGATGCGCCGCTCGGAGACGACGAGCCCTGCGTTGCCGGCCCAGTGCCGAGTGTCGCTGGTCAGCTTGGCCAACTGGTTCTTCAGCCGCTCGCCCGACGAGACGTCCTTGTTGAAGGCGGTGAAGGTGGAGTAAGGCCCGGAGAGCAGCGCTGCCATGCCGAGCGTCACCTCGTCGACGCCCGCCCACCCGGCATTGCCGCTCTTGTCGGTGATCGACCAGCCGGAAGGGACCTTGTCGAGGACCACGGCGCCGCGTTCGGCCGCGTACAGCATCGTCGCGACGAAAGATTCTTTGCCGATGGTCTCGGTGAGCACGTAGTTGGCTTGGGCCGGGCCGATGCCGGGGGGCGGCGCATACTGGAGAGGGAAGCCGGGCGCCGCTTCGCGAGAGCTTCGGCCGAGCACCGTGGCATACGCCCCGGTGGCGATCGTTGCGGCTGCCACCAGGAGGAGGGCGACCTGCGAGGAACCGAGGATGGGGTCGAGTCGAGCCGCCCACGGCAGCCGGTTGCCGGCTGTGGGAGTTGGCATCTGCATCCCGGCGCTGATCGTCACCGGGGTCCGGGGCGCCAGGAAGCCGGTCCGGATCCGGAGGGTCGTGGTGCCTTGGCCCTCAGCCTGACAGCCTCCGGTCGCGCCGACGCCGACGGCACATTGCACCGCGATGGCAGCAGTCGGCAGGTTGACCACGATGTCCGAGGCTTCGATCTGCTGCTGCCAGCCACCAGGAATGACGTTCCAGTAGAACTGGGTGGGGATCTCGCCGGACCGCGGGATGAGGACGCCGTCGATCTCGTAGGTGATGACGTACGTGTGTGGCCCCGGTTGGAGCGTCACGTCAGGTGAGCCGATCCGTGCGGTGACGTATCGCCCCCGATCGTTCCTTGTGATCAGGACCTCGTCGGGCTGACCGTCACGGGTGACGCTGATGGCTTCGGGCCGCCGGCGGGCGTTGGGGTCGTTGGCGTCGTGGAGGTCCCAGAAGCGGAAGATGCCATGCTTGCCACCGAACGGGAAGTTGACGGTCAACTGCTCTGTGGCTGCGAGATCGCCGTCCTCGTCGATGTCGAAGGTTGCGACGTATTGCGTGATCGTCGTCTCCTCGGCCACCGGGTCAGAGGCCGAACTCGGCTGCTGCACGGCAGGAAGCGCCACGCCTCCCAGCAGGAGAGCGCCCGCCAGCAGACGAAGGAGCCAACGGGTCACGGGCCGCACGGTAGCCGTCGGCGAGCGGGTTGTGCAGCTGTGAGCTGGTCAGGAACGGCGGCTCGTCCCCAGTGCGCCTGCCTGTCGGAGCGCGTCGATTCGTTCCCCGTCGTAACCCAACACGTCCCGAAGGACGTCCTCGGTGTGTTGCCCCAACTTGGGCACGTGGGTCGGTCGTGCCGGCGTTCGGGTGAGGTCGATGCGGGTCCGCTCGATCGGGGCGGGTTCCCGACTGGGGTGCGTCACATCGACGAGGTGCCGGAGGTGCTCGAGTTGGGGGTCCATCGGCATGCCGGTGTGCACGACGGCATGCGACGGCACTCCGACCTGCTGTAGCTCGACCTCGGCGTCGGTTGCGGAGCGACCTGCCGTCCATCGGGTGATGGCGTCGTTGATCTCGTCGGCGATGAGACGCCGCTGGTCGAGATCGAGGGCGGGCCAGCTTGGCTGTGTCAGCTCGGATGACGCCAGCAGATCGCAGAGCGCGGTCCAGTCGGCGTTGTGGCGGCAGGCGATCGCCACCCACTCGTCGTCGCCCGCCGACCGGAAGGCGTCGTGGGGGAACATGGCCGGGTCGAAGTTGGCGACCCGGTCCCAGACGGTCGCGTTGATCTGATGGTCGAGAAGCGCGGGGGTGATGTAGCTGACCGTCGACTCGATCTGGGACTGGTCGAGGTACTGGCCCTCACCGGTTCGGTCGCGATGGTCGAGCGCGGCGAGCAGTGACGCAAGGCTGATCCTCGGAGCGCAATAGTCGGTGTAGGCGCCGTAGGGGCCATTCGGTCCTCGGTCGGGCCAGCCGGTCGGCTGCACCAGACCGGCAGCCGCGCTACCCATGGTGCCGTAGCCGGCGATGTAGGCGTGGGGCCCGTCCTGGCCCATGAGGCAGGAGCTCAGCATGATGAGGTCGGGTTTCACCTTCTTCAGCGACTCGTAGTCGAGTCCCCACTTGGTCATCGCTCGGGGGGAGAACGACTCGGTCACGACGTCGGCCCATCGGACCAGGTCGAGAATGGTCTCGCGGCCTTCCGGCGAGTTCGGGTCGACGGTGATGCTCAACTTGTTGGCGTTAATACTTCCGAACGCGAACGACGTCTCCTTGCCGACCTTGCCGCCGTACCAGGGTGCCAGCAGACGAGCGGTGTCGAGCCGGGCCTCGTTCTCCACTCGTACCACGGTCGCGCCGTACTGGGCGAGCACCCCGGTGCTGGCCGGGCCGGCCATGACCCACATCATGTCGAGAACCTTGACCCCGGACAAAGGCTGATCGAGCACCTCGGTCGGCTCGGATGCCCGGAGCCCGGTGTGTTCGAGTTCTGCCAGGACCGCTTCTGTGTGCTGGCCGATCGTCGGGGCGGGAGTGTGGAGCCGTTCGGCCGACGACCGTGTGCTACGCGTGAGATGTCCGGGCAACAGCGCGGTGGAGCCGTCGGGGAGGACCTCGCGGTTCCAGAACGCTCGATGGCCCAGCTGTGGGCTCCGGTACAGGTCATCGAAGGTCGAAACCGGAACGAGCAGGAGCTTTCGATCGAGGGCAGCGGCGAAGAGATCGGCTTTCGTCCGTTGCGCCAGGAACTCGGCGACCGCTTGACGGAGTTGCACGAAGGCCTCGTTGGTCGCCTCCCCGTTTCGAACCAGCCGGAGGTGACCGACCCAGTCCCGGTCGGTGATGCCGGGGGCTCCGTGACCCTCCTCGACCATGAAGGCGAGGAGGCGGTCGAGGAAGGGCTTGTTGACGGGGTCCAGGGCGAGCGTCAGGGAGACGTAGCCATCGGCGGCCGGCCAGATGAACGGGATGTCGACTCCCTGGATGCTGAACCCGCCGGCCCGTGTGACCGGCGCGTGACCGAGATGGGCGGCGGGGAGGGTGAACTGGGCGGTGAGGTTGGTGGCCCGCTGGGCCGACACCTCGACCCGTTGCCCCTGACCGGAGTGCTGGGCCTCGCGCAAGGCGATCAGCGCGCCGCCGGCCGCCTCTGCAGCGGCATGGGTCCAAGCCGGCACGATGGCTGCTCGGAGGGGAGCGCGGTCGCGTTCGCCCGTGATGGCCATCGCGCCCGAGGACGCCTGAACGGTGAGATCGGTTGCGGCGTAGTGGGCCTTGGGTCCCGTCGAGCCGAAGGCAGTGATCGAGACCCAGACCAGTCGGGGGTTGATCGTTGCCAGGTCGGTGTACCCGATGCCTCTCGTCTCCCACGTTCCCGGGTCGGCGGACTCGATCAGGATGTCGGCCGCTCGCACGAGGTCGAAGAAGTGGTGTCGGTCCTCGGCGTCGTCGAGGTCGAGGGCAACGCTTCTGGTCCCTTTGGCCATCGCCCACCACGTGAGCGATCGTTCGGGATCCGGAGCAGAGCCGGCGTGCGGCCCGGTATGACGGGCGTGCGAGCCGGCGGGCGGCTCGACGTGGACCACGTCGGCGCCGAGCTCGGCCAGGATCCGAGAGCAGAACAGGCCGCGCTCGTCACTGAGATCGAGCACTCGATAGGGCGACAACATGCCAGCAAGCTAGATCGTCCGTCCTTGTCGGACCAGACGTATCTGGACACCCGCCCAAGTCAGCGCAAGGCTGGACCGATGAACGGCAACGACCTCATCGCCAACATCCTTCGACTCGAGGGGGTCGAATGGATGGCCTGCTTTCCCAACAACCCGGTTATTGAGGCGGCGGCGAAGGTGGGCATCCGACCCATCGCCTTCCGCCACGAGCGCGGTGCTGTCATGGCTGCCGACGGCTTCAGCCGCACCAGCGACCGTCAGCGATTCGGTGTCGTCGCCGTGCAGTCCCAGGCCGGCGCCGAGAACGCGCTGGGCGGGGTGGCCCAGGCCTACGCCGACAACATCCCGATCCTGGTGCTGCCAGGCGGGGTCAACACCCACGAGATGGCGGTGCGGCCGAACTATTCGGCGGTACGGAACTACGAGGGGGTCACCAAGCGGGTAGAGGCCATTCACCGGGCACAGGACATCGGCGCAGCCATGCGACGGGCCTTCAGCGCACTGCGCAACGGCGCTCCCGGGCCGGTGGTCGTCGAGCTGACGGCGGATATCTGCCGCCAAGACGTCCCGGACGACGCGCTCGAGACCTATACCTCGCCGAGGATGGCGCTGCAGGGCCCCGACCCGGCCGATGTCGTCGCTGCGGTCGATGCCCTGCTCGGTGCGTCGCGGCCGCTGTTATGGGCTGGTGCGGGTGTGCTCTTCGGGCAGGCGAGCCACGAGCTGCGGCGTCTGGCCGAGCTCACAGCGACCCCGGTGTTCTGCACCATGCAGGGCAAGTCCGCGCTCGACGAGCGGCACCCATTGTCTTTGGGGGCGGGAGGCATGACGACCACCGGGCCGGCCGCCAACTGGCTGTCGAGCGCCGATCTCGTCCTGGCGCTGGGGTCCAGCCTCACTCGGACCCCGTACGGGCAGAAGGTTCCGCAGCAGGCATTCCTGGTCCAGAACACCAACAACCCGGACGAGCTGGCGAAGGACGAGGGTGTCGACGTGGCGTTGCCCGGCGATGTGCGCCTCACGCTCCAGGCGCTGGTGGCCGAGGTCGAGCTGCGCGGGGTACGGGCGGACCGCGCTGCGGTCGAGGCCGAGGTGGCTACGGCGCGAGCCTCTTGGAAGGCGACCTGGGCGGCCGCGATGACCACCGAAACCGACCCACTTTCGTACTACCGCGTGATCGAGGAACTCAACAACGTGCTCGATCAGGACTCCAGCATCGTGACCCACGATGCAGGTGCGCCGCGTGATTGCCTCGTGCCCTTCTACAACGCGACGGTCCCTCACTCCTACGTGGGATGGGGGAAGACCACGCATCTGGGATTCGGCATCCCGCTCATGATCGGCGCCAAGCTCGCGCATCCGGACAAGTTCTGCCTCAACGTGATGGGAGACGGCGCCTTCGGCATGTCGGGCACCGACCTCGAGACCGCCGCTCGGTCACGTGTGGCCATCACGACGGTGCTGCTGAACAACAGCGCGATGGCCACCTATCCTCACGGCTCGGCCATGGATCCCTTCGTTGCCCGGACCGAGTTCGGCGTGACCACCATGCACGGCGACTACGCGAAGATCGCCACGGGCATGGGAGCCGCTGGCATCACGGTCAGGACCGCCAAGCAGTTGCGCGCCGGTCTGAAGCGGGCGCAGAAGCTGAACGCCGAGGGCACGACCGTGCTCCTCGATGTCCACGCCAACGTGGAGGCCCGCCGGTCACCCCATTCGCCGGGCTGAGTCCGATGGCGTGCGGGCGTCAATGGCGTAGCTGCTCCAACGCGGCAAGGGCTCGGTCGACGTCGTCGACCGGGACCAGCAGGTGGTCGTGGTGCCGGCAGGCGAGCACGTTGCAGGGAATACCGGCTGCGGCCAGCGCCTCGGAGAATGCGGCGGTCAGGCCAACCACTGCTCACCGCATCGCCTCCAGGCGTTCGATGATGAGTGCGGCCGCGACCTTCGCCTTCTCCCGAACCTCCTCCGGTTCGATCCCGCCGAGGGGATGCTCGACGAGCACGATGGCGAGATCGGGATGTCCCATGGCGCGCGATTGGAGGGCCGCCAA
>JAQCHM010000088.1 GCA_027730885.1 Actinomycetota bacterium
GAGGCCGCGTGCCGGTCGATCGCAGCCGAGGCCCGAAAGCGGTTCGGCCGGATCGACGTGCTCCACAACAACGTCGGCATCGGGGCGGGCGACGCCGGCCCGACCTCGTTGACCGAGGAGAACTGGCACCGGATCATGGACGTCAACCTCACCGGTCCCTGGCTCGTCTGCAAGCACGTCCTTCCTCTGATGCGGGCTCAGGAGAGTGGTGTGATCATCAACATCTCGTCGGTGGCCGCCATCGCCTCCACGCCGATGCTGGCCTACAAGGTCTCCAAGGCGGGCCTCAATGCGCTGACCGAGGCGCTCGCCGCCGGGAATGCTCGTCACGGAATCCGGGTCAACGCCATCATGCCGGGGCTGATGGACACCCCGATGGCCATCGAGGGTTACAGCGCCTCCACCGGCAAGTCCCGAGAGGATGTGCGGGCCGGTCGAGCCAGTCAGGTCCCGCTAGGCCGAGCTCAAGGTTCGGCCTGGGACGTCGCCAGCTGCGCGCTGTTCCTTGCCTCCGACGAAGCTCGGTACATCACCGGGGTCGTGATCCCCGTCGACGGCGGCCTCCACGTCAAAGTCGGCTGAACCCCAAGCTCTCCGCTCACCCAAAGCGTTCTGCAGTACAGAGACCGGGGTTTCGACGGTCGGGATACTGCAGTTCGGCAGGCCCAGCGTTCTGCAGTACAGAGACCGGGGTTTCGACGGTCGGGATACTGCAGTTCTATGGTTGTTTGGGATCGAACAAGGGGAACGCACATGGTCAGCTCAGGTCAGCAGGTATCAGACGTCACGGTCATCCGGGGCGGCACGGTGGTCGACGGGACCGGCGCTCCCGGCTACGTGGCCGACGTGGCCATCGCCGGCGGCAAGATCGTCGAGATCGGCCAGGGACTGCAGGGCGACCGGGTGCTCGAGGCCGAGGGTTGCATCGTTGCCCCCGGCTTCATCGACATCCACACCCACTACGACGCCCAGGTGTTCTGGGATCCGGCACTCACTCCTTCGTGCTTTCATGGCGTGACCACCGTGGTCGCAGGCAACTGCGGGTTCTCCATCGCGCCGATCCGCCCGACCGACCTCGAGTTGATGGCCAACACGATGGAGAAGGTCGAGGACATGAACCCGGCGACCTTGCTCGAAGGGGTTCCGTGGGACTTCGAGACCTTCCCCGAGTACCTCGCCTCGGTCGAGCGTCACGGCACCGTCCTCAACTACGGGGCGTACATCGGCCACACCGCCCTGCGGCTCTACGCCATGGGCGACGAAGCGGTCGGCCGGCCGGCCAACCCGGACGAGCTGGAGCGCATGGCCGAATTGATCGGCGAGGCCATGGAGGCCGGAGCGGTTGGCTTCGCCACCAGCTTCGCCATCACCCATCTCGGGGCCGACGGCAGCCCGATTCCCAGCCGCTGGGCCGACAAGCAGGAACTTTCCGCGCTGTTCAAGGCCGTGGCCGACTCCGGCCGGGGAATCATCGGGGTCAACGGTGGCGACAACCTGACGCTGCGGGAGAACTACGTCTTGCAGAAGGAGATCGGCATCCCCTTCACCTTCACCGCGGTGCTGACCCAGCCGAACGGCGGGCACATGAAGGCACTCGAGATCAACCGCCAGGGCTGGGTTGACGGAGCAGAGGTCTGGCCGCAAGTGAGCTGCCGCCCGCTGACCTTCTCAATGACCCTCGTCGAACCGTTCACCCTCAACACCAACCCGGTGTTCGCCGAGCTGATGGGCGGAACGCTCGAAGAGCGCCGTAGCGCCTACGCCGACTCGGCCTGGCGCCAGCGGGCCCGTGAAGCGTGGAGCGGCACCAAGTCCTTCAAGCCGCGCTGGTCGACGATGGAGATCATGGAGTCATCGGCCCACCCCGAGCTGGTGGGGAAGCGCCTCACCGACATCGCCGCCGACATGGGCGTCGACGAGTTCGACGCCCTGATGGACCTCGCCGTTGCCGAATCGGACCTCTTGATCCGCATCAGGGTCATCATCGCCAACGACGACGAAGCCGGGGTTGCCGCACTTCTCCAGGACGAGCACACCACGCTCGGTCTCTCCGACGCCGGGGCCCACGTTGGCCAGCTCTGCGACGCGCCGCTGTCCACCGATCTGCTCGGCAACTGGGTCCGCGACCGTGGCGTTCTGTCCGTCGAACAGGCGGTCCGCAAGCTGAGCGGTCTGCAGGCGGACCTGTTCAGTTTCGAGGACCGCGGGTATCTACGTCCCGGCAACTGGGCCGACGTCACCGTGTTCGACCTGGCCACCATTTCGCCTGGGCCTGTCCGTCGAGTGCGAGACTTCCCCGCCAATGCCGAGCGTCTCACGGCCGATGCGCCGACGGGGATGCGCCACATCCTCATCAACGGCGAGGCAATCCTCCAGGACGGAGCGAGGGTCGACGCCGGCTTCGATCGGAAGCCCGGCCAGCTGGTCCGCCCCGCCGCCCGCGTCTGAATACCCCGGGACGGGTCAGCTTGCGGCGGTGAGCCCAGCGGCCTCGATGCCGGCGATGGCGGCGGCTTCGTCGTTGTCGGAGGTGTCGCCGCTGACGCCGACCGCGCCGATGCGGCTGCCGTCAGCATCGAGAATCACGACACCGCCGGCGACCGGAACGACGGCTCCGCCGATGGCGCCGATCACGCCGGCCATGAAGTGGGGACGGTCGAGGGCCATCTGCTCGAGCTGGCGGGAGTTGGGTCCGATGCTCACAGCACCGAACGCCTTGGCGTTGGCCACCTCGACCCGGCCGAACGTCGCGCCATCCTGACGGGCCGTTGCCCGAACGTGCCCACCCTCGTCGAGGACGACGATGCACAGTGGCTTGAACCCACGGTCCGCCGCAAGCGCGACGGCTCCTTCGATGATGGCTTGGGCTTGGGAGAGGGTGAGAGGTGTCATTGCTTTGGTGCCTTCTTCTCGAGTCTGCGGGCATGGAGGATCGGTTCGGTGTAGCCCGAGGGCTGTTCAACGCCGGAGAACACCAGGTCGGAGGCGGCCAGGAAGGCGGGCCCGTCGTAGGCGGGGGCCATGGGTTCGTACAAGGGGTCGTCGGCGTTCTGACTGTCGACCTTGCGGGCCATGCGTTTCAGGGTCTCGAGGACGAGGGCCTGATCGACGACGTCGTGATGGAGCCAGTTGGCCATGTGCTGGCTGGAGATGCGGCACGTCGCCCGGTCTTCCATGAGCCCGATGTCATTGATGTCGGGCACTTTGGAACAGCCGACGCCCTGGTCGATCCAGCGCACGACGTAACCGAGGATGCCCTGCGCGTTGTTGTCGAGTGCGGCCTGGATCGCATCAGGGGTGAGGGTGGAGGGGTCGGCAAGGAGCGGCACGGTGAGGATGTCGTCGAGCGACGCCCGCCGCTTGCCGGCCAGTTCGGTCTGGCGTTCCAGCACGTCGACCTGGTGGTAGTGGGTGGCGTGCAGGGTGGCCGCCGTCGGCGAAGGAACCCAAGCGCAATTGGCGCCGGCGCGCGGGTGGCCGATCTTCTGCTCGAGCATGTCGGCCATCCGGTCGGGGGCGGCCCACATACCCTTGCCGATCTGGGCAATGCCGCGGAGCCCGCAGGCCAGCCCGACGTCGACGTTCCAGTCCTCGTAGGCCGCTATCCACGCCTGAGCCCGCATCGTCGACTTGGGAACCATGGGCCCGGCAGCCATCGAGGTGTGGATCTCGTCACCCGTGCGATCGAGGAACCCGGTATTGATGAAGGCCACCCGAGACCTCGCGGCCCGGATGCACTCGGCCAGATTCACCGTCGTGCGGCGCTCCTCGTCCATGATGCCGAGCTTCACTGTGTACTGCGGCAGGCCGAGGGTCTCTTCGACGAACGTGAAGACCTCGTCGGCGAAGGCGACCTCATCGGGTCCGTGCATCTTCGGTTTGACCACGTACACCGAACCGTCGCGCGAGTTGCCCTCCGAACCGCGCCGAAGATCGTGGCAGGCACACAGCACGGTGACCATGGCATCGACCAGACCCTCGTAGGCCTCGTTGCCGTCTGCGTCGAGCACGCCGGGCGTCGTCATCAGGTGACCGACGTTGCGAACGAGTAGGAGGGCGCGGCCGGGCAGGGTGAGCGAGCCTCCGTCAGGGGCGATGAATTGCCGATCGTCCGAGAGGGCCCGAGTGAAGGTCACACCGTTCTTGTCGACCTCTTCGGTCAGGTCGCCCCGCATCAGACCTAGCCAGTTGTGATAGGCTAACGCCTTGTCGGCCGAGTCGACCGTGGCTACCGAATCCTCGCAGTCGATGATGGCGGTGACCGCGGATTCGAGTACGATATCGGATACCCCGGCGCTGTCGACGGCGCCGACGCTGTGGGTCGGGTCGATGAGGATCTCGATGTGAAGTCCGTGATGGCGGAGCACCACGGCCGACGGCGCCTCCGGATCTCCGAGGTAGCCCCGGAACTGTGACGGGTCAGCGAGCTCGACCACTTCTCCCCCGGCCGTGGTGACGAGCAGCCCTCTGGAGCCGCTGTCCCCCGCGACCGTGTAGCCGGAAGACCCGATGTGGGAGGCGCCGCTCGCCAGAGGAACCGCCTGGTCCAGGAAATTGCGAACCCAGGCGACGACGCGCTCTCCCCGTGCCGGGTCGTAGGGGCCAGGGGGCGGCGAATCGCCCAGGGCGTCGGTGCCGTAGAGCGCGTCGTAGAGGCTGCCCCATCGTGCATTGGCCGCGTTGAGGGCGTACCGGGCGTTGGTGACGGGTACGACCAACTGCGGCCCGGGCAGAGTGGAGATCTCGGGGTCGACGCCCGCGGTGTCGATGGCGAACGGGGGGCCTTCGGGCACGAGGTACCCGAGCTCTTCGAGGAACGTGCGGTATCCGGCAAGACCCTCCTGGCCAAGGGCACCGCCATTCAAGCGCTGATCGCGGTGCCAGGCGTCGATGGCCGACTGGATCTCGGCCCGTCGTTCGAGCAGTGCCCGGTTGCGGGGCCCGAACCGGTTGATCAGTTCGGCGAACCCAGCCCAGAAGACCTCGGGGGCGACACCGTTGCCGGGAAGGGCCTCGTCGACGAGAAAGGCGTGGAGTTCCGGGCCGACGGTGAGCGCCGTGGCGCCGTCAACGATGACGTTGTGGGGCAGCGTGTGGTGGGACATCGACCGCAACTGTAGGGGACGTCGGCATGGGGACCGAACTCGCCGGTTTGGTGATGACGGCCAACGCGAAGGCCAGGGCCGACAGGCCGGTCACGACGCCGTAGGCAATGCGGCTGCCGTGGAGGAAGGCGGCGGTGGCACCAGCGCTGCCGGCGATGGCAGACAACGGAATGTCGAAGCCTCTGGTGGTGATGACGCCGACCACGATGGCCGACGCCAACGCCTGTCCGACGACCATGCCGATATTCCGAGTCAGATTCATGAACGCACCCACGACCCCAAGGTTCTCGGGAGGGACCGCCGCCAGGATGACGCTGCCGTTCGGAACGTTCCACAGACCCATGGCCAGCCCGCTGGCGAAGAGCAGCACCATGACCAGTGCGACCGGCGTCGTGGGAGTCAGGAACATGATGCCGAGGAGACTGGCGACGTGGATCCCGAAGCCGGCCAGGAAAATGGGCCGCTCGCCCAGTCGGTCGGTGAATCGGCCCGCTTGATTACCGGCCAGGCCCAAGCCCAGCGAGGTCAGGAACAGTACGGCTCCCGTTGCCCCTTCGCGGAGTCCACGGACGCTGATGAGGAAGATCGGCAGCAGGAACGTGACGGTGGTCGAGCCGATGAACCCCAAGGTGCGTGAGGTGACGGCTTTGGAGAAGATGGGCTTCGCGAAGAACCGCAACTGCAGCATCGGCTCGGTTTGCCGCAGTTCCCAGGCAATGAAGAGGGCGAAGAGCAGGACCATGGCGGCCCAGCCGAGCAGCATCAGGCCGGAGGTCCAGGCGATGGCGAGCGGGTTGCTGACCACCATCACCATGACCGTGATGGCGAGACTCGACAACGCGGCTCCGCCCCAGTCGAACGCCGGTCGTTCGGTCGGCTCGGTACCCGCGACGGCTCCGGTTCGACTGACCTGGGCCTCGTCCAGCCAACGCTGGCCGACCACGAAGGCCAGCAACAACGGGGGTATCAGCATCAGGAACAATGCCTGCCAAGGAAGTACCTGAAGGATCAATCCGGCGCCGATCGGGCCCATGGCCGAGCCGATGGCCACGACCGAGGTATGGCTGCCAAGCGCCTTTCCCCGCTCCTCCGGGGGGAACACGGCAACGACCATCGCGGTGCCGACGGCCTGGCCCATGGCGTTGCCGACCGACATGACGTCCCGAGCGGCGATGAGCAGCGGGAAGGTTGGCGCGAGCGCCACGCACAAGGAACCGAAGGCGAACAGGAGGAGCCCGGCGAGGTGGACGCGGCGCCGGCCGATCATGTCGGCGACACGACCGAGCGGCAACATCAGGCCGCTGATGACGAGAGACTGGATGATCACCACCCAGCTCACGGCGCGGAGTGTGACGCCGAAATCGTCGGCGATTGCCGACAGGGCCACGAAGACCATGGACATCGAGAACACCATCGTGACGAACGAGATGGCGATCGCCGTGAAGGCTCTCCATTTGTCGGCGACCACCTGATGCGCTGCGGTCGGCGGCTCGAAGCTCACGCGCGTAGGGTCGCGGTGGATTTCTCTGGCGCCCGTATCGCCCCGTAGTCTCGAGGCAAGAGCAGTAGAAGGGACCTGTATGTCTGCACCAACCGCACCCGACGAGGCACCGACCCGAGAGGTGGACGCCGTCGTCATCGGCGCCGGCTTCTCCGGCTTGTACATGAACTACCGCCTCCGGGACACCATGGGCCTCGACGTCGCAGTCATCGAGGCCGGTAGTGGGGTCGGGGGAACCTGGTACTGGAATCGCTATCCGGGCGCCCGGTGCGACTCGGAGTCCTACATGTACTGCTTCGCCTTCGACAAGGATCTGATGCAGGAGTGGGACTGGTCATCGAAGTACCCCGAACAGCCCGAAATCCTCCGATACCTCAGCCATGTCGCCGATCGATTCGATCTTCGACGGAACATACAGTTCGACACCCGCGTCACCGCGGCCCATTTCGACGAGGATGCGAACCGTTGGACCGTCAAAACCGATCAGGGTGAAACGATCCGTTGCAGCTACCTGATCACCGGCATCGGCTGCCTGTCCGCTGGTCAGATCCCGAATTTTCCTGGTCGTGACACCTTCGGCGGTGAGGCCTATCACACCGGTGCCTGGCCGCACGAAGGTGTCGACTTCACCGGAAAGCGCGTTGCCGTCATCGGCACCGGCTCGAGCGGAGTCCAGTCGATTCCGGTCATCGCCAAGCAAGCGGACCGGCTGTTCGTCTTCCAGCGGACAGCCCAATACGCGATTCCTGCCCGTCATGGTACGGTCGATCGGGCGGTGCTCGACGAGGTCAAGCTGGACTACGACGCCATCTACGACAAGGCGCGCTGGTCACTCGGCGGATTCCCCTACGACATCGTCGACCGTTCGGTGTACAGCGTCGACGACGAGGAACGCGAAAAGATCTTCGAGCAGGCCTGGCAGGAGGGCGGGTTCCGATTCGTGTTCAACTCGTTCTCCGACCTGCGGCTCTCGGTCGAAGGCAGCGAGATGGCCGCCGAGTTCATCCGTCGCAAGATTCGCGAGACCGTTCACGATCCGGCGGTCGCCGACAAGCTCGTTCCGACCGATCATCCCTTCGGCTCCAAGCGCACGCTCATCGACACCGACTACTTCGAGACCTACAACCGGCCCAACGTGACGCTGGTCGACCTCAAGGCCGAGCCTCTCGCCGAGATCACGCCCACGGGCGTGCGTACCGAGGCGGGCGATTACGACGTCGACATCATCGTCTACGCCACGGGCTTCGACGCCATGACCGGACCCTTCGCCCGGATGGACATCCGCGGGGCCGGGGGCGAGCGGCTGGTGGACAAATGGGCGGCCGGTCCGTTGACCTACCTCGGTCTCATGGTTGCCGGATTCCCCAACCTCTTCATGGTCACGGGCCCTGGGTCACCTTCGGTGCTCACCAACATGCCGATCGCGATCGAACAGCACGTCGATCTGGTGGCCAACACCATCGCCCACCTTTCCCAGCGCGGGCTCGACCGTATCGAACCCGACCCCGCGGCCGAGACCGCCTGGGTCGAGCACGTCAACGAACTGGCCAAACCCACCATGTTCATGCACGCCAACTCGTGGTACCTCGGCGCCAACATTCCCGGCAAGCCACGCGTGTTCATGCCGTACGCAGGTGGGATGTCCACCTACCGGACCCGGTGCAACGAAGTGGTGGCCAACGGCTACGAGGGCTTCGTGCTCAGTAAGGTCGGCTGATCGGATCAGACTGCCGGGCCGTCAGGCAGTCCTTCGGTCAGGCAGTCCTTCCGTGAGACAGCGTCCTCGCCCCCGATGGCGCTCGATGTCCGAAGGGGTGCCGGGCGGGTGAACAGCGCGAGAACCAGGACGAGGGCCATGACCGGCAACGCCCGCCAGATGATGCCGACCACAGCATCGCTCACTGCGGCGACGACGGGTTCTCGAAGATCGGGCGGGAAGTCCTTCACCACTCTCGGAGTCCGAATGAGGCCGTCGGCACCGCCGACCTCAGCGAGCCGTTCTGCCCCGAGCCTGCTCGACAACTCCGATTGGAGTCGACTGGCCATGACAGCACCCGACGCCGCTGCTCCGAACGCACCCCCCATGCTGCGGAAGAAGTTCGAGGCCGAGGTCGCGATTCCCAGGTCGGTCATCGCCGAGGCGTTCTGGACCGTCAACGTCAGGTTCGGGAAGATCAAACCCAGGCCGAACCCGTAGAGCAGCAGGACGGGCGCCAGGTCGGGACCGCCGGTGTCCGGGCTCAGCCCGGTGAGCAGGAGCATGCCGGCGATGGCGAGCGTCGGGCCGAGGACGAGTGCCCACTTGTACCGGCCCGTCTTGGCGATGATCGCTCCGCCGGCGAACGCGACGATGCTGATGCCGATGCTCTGCGGCGCCAGAAGCAGCCCACTTCGGGTGGCTGACGCCCCGGTTGCGACCTGAAGGAAGAAAGGCAGGAAGGTGGAAACGGCCATGAGCGACGCCATCAGCAAGAAGCCCATGGTGAACACGAGCGCGACGTTGCGGTCCCGAAACAGACGCGGGGGAATGATCGGCTCGGCGGCTCGGCGCTCCTGCAGGACGAACAGTGCGGTGCCGACGACACCGATCGCGCCCGCAACGATCACCGGGAGTGATCGCCACGGGTAGGTGTCGCCACCCCAAACCGGCACGAGGATAAGGCCGGTCGAGGCGACCACCAGCAAGGCGATGCCCAGCCAGTCGATGATCGGTGTCCGTGTGGCGAAGGGCAGCCGAAGCCCGATGTTGGTCACGACGAGGGCGATGACCCCGATCGGAAGCACCGCCCAGAAGACCCAGCGCCACCCGGCCCCGTCGACCAGCAGACCGCCCCAGATGGGGCCGGTCACCGCGGAGATGGTGAAGATGGCGGTGAAGACTCCGATGTATCGGCCGCGTTGTCGCGGCGATACAACATCGCCGACGATCACGAAAGCGAGAGACATCAGCCCGCCTCCTCCAAGACCTTGGACAGCTCGCGAGGCGACGAGCTGGGTCATGGTCTGGGAGAGGGCACAGAGGACCGAGCCGACGAGAAACACCGAGATCGCAGTCTGGTAGACGATCCGTCGACCGAAGAGGTCGGACATCTTCCCGTACAGCGGGGTGACAATGGTCGACGTGAGCAGGTAGGCGGACACCACCCACGCGATGCGATTGGCGCCCCCCAGCTCACCGGCCATCGTGGGCAACGCGGTGGCCACCACGCTCTGTTCGGTCGACGACAGGAACAGCCCCACCATCAGTCCACCCATGAGCAGCCGGAGCTGGCGAGGGGTGAGCCCGGTCCCCACGGTGGGCGGGGGAGGCGCTGCGGCAGTCGACATGGCTGGCAGGCTACGGTCGGCGGATGGTCATGAGCCAAGACGCGTCCGGCGCGGCCGGAGCGGCACCAGTCATGCCGCCCG
>JAQCHM010000089.1 GCA_027730885.1 Actinomycetota bacterium
CATGTCCGTTCGACACGCTCTCTCGTCCAAAGACGGACCTGATTAAGATCGGCGAGGGGCCGTTGGTCGTAGGGGGTCGAGGGAAGATATGGCGCAGGGCCGTACTCCGGGTTGTAGGTGACCAAGTCGGGTGCATCGTCACGTCGATGCTCGAGCACCCGCCGCCATGCGTCCTCGTGCCATGCGACGAACCTGTCGTTCTCCGGAGCCCTCGGATCGTTCACCTGCGGACCCTCAGGGTGCCCGACGCGCGCGTGGATGTGAATCGAACTGGCAATGCAGGAGTCGAGCTCCTCAACGAGATCCACCGGAAGTCGTTCACAGACGTTCACCCAATGGCTGAGATCGGCCACGGTACGCACGTCTGGCAGCTCCCGATGTATGTCTCGCCACGCGAATGGACTGAAGAGAATGCGCCATCGGTGTGTCTCGTGTCCGATCTTCACCCCTGTGTCGCGCTCGACTTCGAGCGCCATCTCGAAGAACTCAACGGCCGCAGCGAGGTCCATCGCGTCCGAGCCCGAGTGCGATGTGATCTGCACCGGGTCGTATTTCATAGCGTCATCGACCTGTGCCTTGAACGAGTCCGCATGCGACAGACCGTCGTCGAACACCACCCCGTCCCAACGGTTCGAGAGCAGCGAATCGTACGTGAAGACCATTGGGATGTACAGCAGTCCGCTGTCGGCGAGAACGTGAGGGAAGTCCGCTACCTCGTCCTGCCTGATCACCCCGAGGCGCGCGAGGAAGTGCGGAACACCCCCTTCGACGCCGTCGTATCCTCGACCCTTCACTCCGTCGAGCTGTTCCTCGAGCGAACCTTCGAGCCCCCACAGCGCTTCGAACGATGCGAGCTTCATGACTCCTCCGTCATGACCCGGAATCGATCACGCCAGGTCGCATCAGAGACCCTCATTGACGCTCGCGGCCAACGTCGTTCGCCTCGGGCCTCCGGCGACCGTGGACTCGAATTGAACGGACGAACCCAACAACTCGTTCGCGGCATTCACGATCGCTACGTCATCGATTTCGTAATGGGCGAACAGGTACTCGGGGCGACCTCCGTGGGTGAAGGTGTCACGAATGCCGACTCGGTGAAGTCGTGCACCCAACCCATGATCGGCGATGAGCTCTGCCACCGCTGTGCCCAGGCCTCCCGATCGGAGGTGGTTCTCAGCGGTGATGACCGGGGCACCGTTTGCCAACGTCTCGATCACGAGTTCGTCGGTGAAAGGCTTCAGCGTCGAGACGTTGAGGTGGCTGACCGAGATGCCGGCGTCTCCGATGGCAGCACATGCGCGGATCGAGTGTTCGGTCGTCGCTCCCGAGCTGATGACCGTGAGGTCGGACCCGCTCGAGAGCCTCCTCGCGTGACCGAAGCGGAGAGGATCGTCGAAGAGCCGCGGCACATTTCCGCGGGGCGAACGACAGAACACGGGGCCGTCGATCTCAGCGAGCACGCCCGTGAGCGTCTCGACGTCGGTGGCGTCGGCCAGAGATAGCACCGTCATGTTCGGCATGCCGCGCATCAAGGCGACGTCGTCATTCGCTTGGTGCGTGACACCACCGGGTGTGGTGATGCCTGGCAAGAATCCGATGAGACGAACGGGTAGGTTCGGATACGCGATGTTCAGCAGTATCTGCTCGTAGGGCCGCCGTGTCGCGAACACACTGAACGACGGGTACACGGGCTCCAATCCCTCTCGGGCCAGACCACTGAGCACACCCGCAAGGTTCTGCTCAGCCATTCCGAGAGAGAAGTAGCGATCGGGGAATGTCTCCCGAAACAGGTCTGCCTCGACCGACTTCGTAAGGTCGTTGGTGACGCAGACCACGCGCTCATTCCGGCCGGCGTAGTCGACGAGGGCCTTGGCGAAGGGTCGTTCAACGAACTCCGTGACAGTCATCGACCAACACCGACGAGCAACGGGGAACTCCTTCGATACTCCTCGGCCTCGCCGGGGCGAAACCGGACGAAGTGGGTCTGCGCATCGTCGCGTTCCTTCAGCGCAGGGAATCCTGTGGTCGGGTCGGTGATGCAGGCGATCACGAGCGGCTTCCCACGATCGGCCGACAAGACGGCGGCACAGATCGCGGCCGGATCGTGACCGTCGACTTCAACGGCATCGCAGCCGAAGGCGGCCGCCTTGTCGCGTAGACACCCCACGGGCATCACCGATTCCATCGGGCCGTCGACTTGCCACCCATTGACATCGATGAGGACGCGGAGGTTGTCGAGTCCGAAGGCAGCTGCGGCCTGGAGGGCCTCCCACGTCTGTCCCTCCTGCGTCTCACCATCGCTGATCAGCACCCAGATCTTGCCCGTGTGTCCAGCCCGCTTTCGCCACATGGCGCGACCCACGCCGACGGACAGCGCCTGACCCAGCGACCCTCCCGTCACCTCGATGCCTGGGCTGTGCTCGGCACCGATCATCTCCAACGTGGTCCCATCCGCGTTGTAGTCGGTGAGCGCGTCGGAAGACAGCCGACCTGTCTCGATCAATGCGGCATACACCGCGGTCGCATAATGCGACGGGGACAGGATGAATCGATCGTAGGTGGGCTGGTCGGGCCCGTTGTAGACACCACCCCAGTGTTCCGGGACGCCAGTTCCGGGTGTCCCGTTGAACCGAGGTGGGACCAGGTTGTCCGCTCCGGGCCCGAGTTGCATGAGTTCGACGTACAGGGTCGCCAGAATGTCGGCTGACGAGCATGCTTGGATCAGGTAGCCACCATGGTGCTCGACCGCGACGTCGAACGCCCGCCGCCTGATCATCGACGCCACTCGGGTGACTTCGTCGGGATCTCGAAGAACCGGATTGCTCATATGAGCTTGTGCTTCCATCATGTGCGACGATACAGCCGACCCACCCCACAGTCAAGGTCCAGTTGCTCAAACGGGCAACATGCATGCACGAATGTGCTACAGTTGGCACGCCCACCCCACACCTGAGAGGACGGAACACCGTGGCGAATTGGCACTGCGTAGGTCGAGTGGACGCCTTCGAGGTCGACTTCTCCGAGGAGGTGACTCTTGACGGTCAGGTCATCGCAGTCCATCCGACCGAGGAAGGCTTCTTTGCGACCAGCGGCATCTGCACCCACGAGGACGAGCGCATCTTCGAAGGATTGCTCGACCGATGTCAGATAGAGTGCCCGAAGCACATGGCCCGCTTCGACGTGCGCACGGGCGCAGCGCTCTCGCCACCCGCAATCACGCCGCTGCTCACTTACCAGGTCGAGCTTCGCGACGATTACGTCTGGGTCAACGTGCCCGTGGGTGACCGAGACGACACTGGACAATCACCGACATGGAACTCCTGATCGTCGGATCAGGAGGAGCCGCCGGAGCATGCCTCGGCGGCCTCTTGCGGTGCCAGCCGCAAGGACGACGAATCACCGTCGCGACGGCATCGTCGTTGCCGATCTATGAGCGGCCGATCCTGAGCAAGGGGTACCTGACCAGCGACACCCCGCGACTCCCAGTCCTCCTCGACCGGGCGGCGCTCGACGATCATGGCGTTGTCGTGCACGAACGTGCCGAGGTTGACTCGATCGACCTCGCCGGACGCACTTGCGGGCTCACATCCGGAGTGGAGCTGCGCTGGGACCAGATCGTGATCGCAACGGGGAGCGACGCTCGTGTCCTGCCCGTTGAAGGTCACGACCTCGCCGGCGTGTTGACACTTCGAGGCCGACGGGATGCGGACCGACTTCGTGACCACCTGCGCCGCTCGACCCGAGTCGTCATCATCGGGGCCGGGCTCATCGGCCTCGAGGTTGCGGCAGCGGCCGTGTCGCTGGGCGCCGAGGTCGACGTGGTCGAGGCAGGGCCACGGGCCCTCGGGCGGGTCGCCCCGCCCGAGATCGCACATGCGGTAGCAGCACTGCACAGGCAACGAGGAGTACGAATCCACGAGTCGACTTCGCTGAGTGCGATTCTCGGCGACCAGGTCGTGAAGGCGGTGATGACCTCCAGCGGTGTCCGGCTCGAAGCCGACACGGTGGTCATCGCAGTCGGGAGCCGACCCCGCGACACCATCGCACGCCGAGCGGGACTACCGACCGACGACGGTGTTCTCGTGACGCCAGCACTGCGCTCGGTCGCAGCAGATGATGTCTTCGCGATCGGTGACGTTGCCCGAGTGGTCGGCCACCCCTTCATCCACGGCCCGTGGCGATCCGAGTCCTGGCGAGTAGCGCAGCAACAAGGGTCCGTGCTGGCAGCCAACCTCGACGGCGAGCAACAGACGTTCGACGCCATCCCTTGGTTCTGGTCGGACCAATACGACATGGTCCTGCAGGGAGCTGGGGTCCCGAGTGCTGCAACGCGTTGGATAACTCGTGTCCACAGCGCGGCCACGACCATCTGCTTCGGCCTCAACGACGGGCAACTCACAGCCGTCTCGGCACTCGGGCCGCTGCGTGACATCGGTCGTCCCGTCAGTCTTGCGTCCCGCGCGATTGCGCGCCGACTGAAGCTCGACATTGCAGGTGCCACTGACCCCACCGTCGCGTTGGACGGTCTGTTGCGATGAAAGGCCGCGCCCGATGATCGTCTGCTGTGGGGCGGCCATCGTCGACATGGTCCCCGACGCCGTGCCGGGCGGCTGCAACATGAACGTCGCCATCACGGCTGCACGGCTTGGCGCACCGACCGCCTTTCTGGGCCGAGTGTCGACCGATCCCGACGGGGAAATGCTGATCCGGCACATGGCCGATTCCGGGATCGACCTCTCACTGATCGAACGCGGTCCGGAACGAACCGCTCGCGCGATCGTGCAGACCGAGCCGACGCCGTCGTTCCGATTCGATGCCGAGGGCGCAGCCGACTCGGCGTTGTCGCGAGCCGACCTGAGCCCGATCGGCCCCGGGCCACACATCGTTCACGGCGGCACCAATGTCGAGTACCGCGGATCGACCGCAGTCGTACTCGCCGACCTCATCGAACGAGTCGATGGCCTGGTGTCGTGCGACCCCAACATTCGTCCTGCCCTCATCGACGATCGTGATGATTGGTACTCCTGGTACTCGCGCTGGGAACAGGCCGCCGCCTTGTATAGGTGTTCGGAGGAGGATCTTGCCTGGATTTGGCCGGGGCGCACCTCCGGATCGGTCGCCGAGGAATTGCTCGCCCGAACAACCCGCGTGATGATCGTGACGCACGGCGCATCACCAGCAGAGATCCATACGCGTTCGTGGTCCGGAACCAGCGAGCCGGTCCCGCCGGTCGCCATCGCGGACACCGTCGGAGCCGGTGACGCTTTCGTCGGCTCGATCCTGTGCGACCTCCACCATCTCGACATTCGCACGCCCGAAGGTCTCGACAGCGTCGAGCCCGCCGACTGGCGCCGTCTTGCCGACCGCGCCAACCGTATCGCCGCAATCACCTGCACACGAGTAGGCGCAGATCCACCGCGGATCGACGAACTCGATGACGAGCCCGGCCTCAGGCGTTGACCCGGCGTCGAAGTCGAGCGTGCGGTCATCCAACTTGATCGGATCTACCCCAGCCTGCGAGCAGGCCGGCGCGGAAGCCGAGCTACTGCGACGTCGCCGGGCGATACACGTAGTGGGGCGGGCTCGACCGATCGAGCACTAATCGAGCATTGACGAGGTCGTTGTCCTCGGCACGGCGCCGGGCGGCGGCAGCAGACAATCCGTAGTCCAGCCAGCGTCGTACGAGGCGGCTCTCGAGGACCGCAGCCTCCACGTCGATGAAGACGGAGAGGTCGGCCATGTGGCGAATCTGACTCCATGGAGCTTCGTCGAGCAGGAGATAGTTGCCTTCCGCAAGCACGATCCGGTGTTCCGTCCCGATCCGGATGGCACCGGCGCGCGCCAGATCGGCCGACCGGTCGAACGAAGGAACGAAGACCTCAACGTCGTCGCGGCGCACCCGACCCATCGTCGCGACGAACCCGGCGGCATCGAAGGTGAACGGCGCTCCCCGACGCGCGGATTGGCCGCGGAGTTCCAGGATGCGGTTGTCGAGATGGAATCCATCCATCGGCAGGATCGCGACGGGCGGTGACTCACCGAGAGTTCCGAGGAGTTGATCCACCAGCGTCGACTTGCCCGCTCCGGGAGGACCGGCGATGGCCACGATGGTGCGGTCGACGGCGGTCGCGGCTGCATTTCTGATTTCGGTTGCCAGCTGGTCGAGTCCGGTCAACGTCGGAGTCAATGGTGCCCGCTTTCGCCGGTCACAGTCGTCTCAACGGCCGGCGCCGCTGACACGAAGACGAACCTGGTCCAAGGCCACGGCGGTCACCAGAATCAGACCGAGGATCACCGATTGCCACGAGTTTGCGACGTCCACCAGAATGAGCCCGTTGTCGATCACGCCCAGTGTGAGCACTCCGATGACCGTACCGGACACCCGGCCGATTCCTCCGCTCAAGCTGGCTCCGCCGAGAATCACAGCGGTGATGATGGTCAAGGACGCCCCGTTCGCTCCGAATGGCAGGCCCGAGCCGACCTTCGCAGCGAAGATGACTCCGGCAACGGCAGCAAAGAACCCGCACAGTGCGTAGACCCCTAGTTGCATGACGGGCACCCTGATACCGGCAAGTCGTGCGGCTTCGATGTTGTCGCCCATGAAGTACACGTTTCTACCGAACACGGTCCGCGAGAGAATCAGCGAGCCCAGTCCGATGCAGACGAGCATGATGATCACTGGCAACGGGATCCCGAAGACCCGGGTCAGCCCGATGTCGCGCAGGAGGTCGCTGCGGATGATCGATGATGTGTCGTCCGCCCAGACCCGTGCGAATCCGCGAATGAACGTCATGGAGCCGAGAGTGGCGATCACCGGGTTCACCCTGAGGTACGCGATGAGCACTCCGTTGACCAGGCCGATGAACGTGCCGATCACGAGCGCAGCCCCGATCGCAGTCGACGACGACATCCCATCGGCGACCAATTGCGCGATCACGACCGATGTGAACGCAATGACCGACTCCTGCGACAGGTCGAGGCCTCCCGATACGACCGCAATCGTCTGACCGACGGCGGCGATCCCAACAAACGCGATAGCGAGTCCAATCGCGATCCAGTTGTTCCTGGTGAAGAAGTTCTCGGTGGCGAGGCCCAACCAGATGCACAGGATCGCGAGCACCACGAACAGGACGCCAGCCGGGTGGCGGATGAAGTCGCTCAGCCATTCGGACCGACGCGATGACGCCCTGCGAGGCGCGTCGGGCGCCGTCTGGGGGCCGCTCCTCGCGCTCACGGTCAATGGATCGTCCAGTGTTTCGCTCATCTATCGGTCTCCTGCGTAGTGGTTGGGCATGTCACAGTGCCAATTCGAGGATTGCCTCGCTCGACACTTCGGAGTGTTCGAGTTCTCCTGCGACGGTGGCGTTTCGAAAGACGACGACTCGATCGGACAGCAAACGGATCTCGTCGAGATCGTCGGACAGTACGACGACCGCAAGCCCGGTCGAGGCAGCTTGGTCGATCGCCCGATAGATGTCCTGCCTCGCGCCGAGATCGACTCCGGCTGTCGGGTTCTCCAATACGAGTAGCTGCGGTTCGCGTGCGAGCAGGCGTGCGAAGACGGTCTTCTGCTGATTGCCACCGCTCAGCGTCGAGATGCCGTCGACCACGCTGGGCACCTTGATGCCGAGTGTCGACCGCCACGTCTCGGCCGTCGCCCGCTGCATCGAGTCTCTGACGAATCCGAACGACGTTCCTTTCGTTCCTCCGGCGTTGATGTTGGCCGTGACGGTTCCGAGCGCGAACACCGCCTGCCGCTTGCGCTCGCCAGGCAGTACTCCGACGCCGCGGCGGCGAGCGTGGTACGGACTCAAGGGCGCGTAGGCCTTTCCGCCAAGCTCGAGGATTCCGCCAGCGGGTCGGCGGTCCCCGACGAGGATCCGACAGAACTGCTCGTGTCCCGCGTCGACACGCCCGAAGAGCCCAACGACCTCACCAGCGCGCACACGGAAGTCGAAGGGGTCGCTCGAGGCCCCGATCCGGACGCGTTCGGCCTTCAAGGTTGCGGCCCCGTCCTCGGAAAGCACTCGCCCAATTCGGTGATAGTGGCGGACCTGCTCGCCGAGGATCATCTCGATTGCGAGCTCCCGTGTCATCTCGGCGCGATCGATCGTGCCGACATACTTGCCGTTGCGGAGTGCCGACAGGCGGTCCGAGATCGACATGATCTCATCGAGGTGGTGCGATACGTAGAGCACACCGCCTCCAGTGTCTGCGAAGCGGCGGACGAGCTCGAGCAGGCTCTGTCGATCCTCACGAGGTAGAGCAGCGGTCGGCTCGTCGAGGACGAGGAGTCGCGCATCTTGAGCGAGCGCCCTCGCAATCTCGACGACTCGGCGAGTCGCGGCGCCGTACTCAGACAGGATGCGTCGAGGATCGACGGAGACGCCAAGGCCACTGAGCAGTTGGGCAGCCCGATCGTTCATTTCACTTCGATCCAGGAACCCCGTTCCACGAATGGTCGGTAGGTCGCCGATGAACACGTTCTCGGCAACGCTCATGTGAAGGGCAGCCGTTGGCTCCTGATGGACGAATGCAAGACCGAGATCTCTGGCGATCGCTGGGGTGGAGATCGCGACGTCGCTCCCGTCGACTCGAATGCGACCGGTGTCAGGCTGCTCGACGCCGGCCAAGATCTTGATCAGGGTCGACTTGCCTGCACCGTTCTCGCCAACGAGGGAGTGCACCTCGCCTCCGCGCAAGTCGAGCGAGACGTCGTCAAGGGCCAGTTGGCCCGGATATTGCCGACTGACACCGGTCAGCTCAACGCTCAGCGAATTCTGCATGTTCACTGCCTCGTTTCCGACTCGAGATACTGCGATGGAGTGCTTCCGTCGATTCGACTCACCTGGGTTGGGCCCAGGTCTGGCCGCCCCGTGGGGGGATCCGGACCGGTCAGACCTGGACTGCACGTGGAGGTTGATCTACCTCGACGCTCCGACTAGGACTCCCAGGGGTACTGCACCTCGCCATTCGGGTAGAGCTCGTCGACGGTGTCAGCCTCGCAGTTGACGTGGTTCGCGTACCAGAAGGCCGGCACTGGATCGCCATTCAGCAGGTCGAGCGCCATCGAGATGGAGTTGAAGCCGTAGAGGCCGGGCCCGTAGTCGACCGAGCCGACGAAGGTCGGGTCGTTGTCACGGATGAATCCCTGTGCAGTGCCGTCACAGCCCTGGCTCACGATGATCGACTCGGTCAGCCTTCCGGCGGGATCCGCAAGGAGCGCCTGATACGCGCCCTGGGCAGGTCCATCGTGGAGCGCACCGATGAGAAGGTGGTCGAACTCCGGGTGTGCCGCAAGCCACGCACTGGCCTTGTCGAGCGTGTCTTCTGCGGACGACTCGGTGTCGACGCGGAAGATGTTGTCCTCCGGGAAGTCGGGAACGACCTCGAGCAGACCGTCGGTGTAGCCCTGCAACCTGAGTTCGTTCGCCTCGGCCGAGATGGACGCCTCGAACCACACGTAGCCCGTCTTCTCCGGATCCCAGCCGATCTCGAGGAACCGTTCACCCAATTCGACACCTCCAACTCGCCCGGCAATCGAGTTGTTGCCTCCGAAGAAGGGCGTACCCGGAATCGGGCAGTCGATGACCACGGTGGGAATGTCCGCCTCCCTGAGCATTGCTCCGATCGTGTCGTTGGCCGAAACGTCACATTGGTAGATGATCGCGGCATCCACTCCCTCGTTGATCATGATTTGGACATTGTCGATCGCCGTGGCCGGGTCATAGTTGTGATCGAGGAGCATCAACTCCATGTCGGGCACCTGGGCTGCAGCGGCCTCGAAGCCATCGAAGACGATCTTGTGGAAGTCCACGCCGCTGCCGATGTGGGCGTAGCCGATCTTGACCGCCGTGTTGGCTGCTTCGAGATCGGGAACGTAGGCGTCCGTCTCGATGGCGCCAGCGCTCGGCATCCAGTCGGTGTCGATGTCCATTTCGAGTTCG
>JAQCHM010000090.1 GCA_027730885.1 Actinomycetota bacterium
CCAACTGCGCTGGCCCGAGGGTGGTGTGGTGCAGGCGGCGTCGGCCAACCGATCGGGCAACCTGTTCTCCGAGCGTCCGACCGGCAGCGAGAGTCTGTACGTCATCACCCGAGATCCGATGGCCGTCCACGCCCGCTGCGTAGCGGCCGGCGTCGAGGTCATCAGCGAGCCCGAAGCGCCCGACTACGACCCCGACGGTCTGGTCTTCACCATTCGGGACCCCGAAGGAAACCTGTGGTCCTTCGGCACCTATCGCGGAGAATGACCCGAAGCCTCCTCGTCGGGATCGCGTCCCTCGCCACGCTCGGCGGCAGCCGAGGACCCGGATTCGTTTAGTCGACGAGCGCTTCGGTCCGACGCGGTTCGATACCCCGGCGGGTATGCGGATCCTCTCCGAACCTGACGCCGAGAGGATTGATCTGCGCAATCGTCCACCACGCACATAGTGTTCACGGGTGGATTCTGAGTGCACTGGGGAGGCGCCGTCCGCTCCCGAAGCGATTGCCAACGCCTTGGCCACCGATCTGACCGTCGACATAACGACCATCGGTCGCGTGTCGGGCAAGCCGCGTCGCATCGAGATCTGGTACCTGCGGGTCGACGGGCAGTACTACATCACCGGCACGCCACGGCCCCGCGACTGGCTGGCCAACCTCATCGCCAACCCCCGGCTCACCTTCCATTTGAAGGAGTCGACCCTTGCCGACCTCGACGCCGAAGCCACCGTTGTCACCGATCCCGACGAGCGCCGCCGCGTCCTCTCCTCGACGGCGGCCAAGTGGTACCGGGGCCAGGTGGACCTCGACCGACTGCTCGCCGAAGCCCCGATGGTCAGGATCACCTTTCCCTCGCTTCTGTGATGCTCGTCCTGGGACGTATCTACGGTAGGGGGTTGACTCTCTGGCGGCGAGAGGGTCGAGACTGGTCTCCGTGATCTCCTCCGTGTTCCCCGTGGTGTGTTGTGACGATCTGGACGAAGCGAGGGACTTCTACGTCGAACTCCTCGACCTGGTCGTCGAGTTCGAGTCCGGCTGGTACACGACGATGACCTCGCTGGCCGAGCCGCGCATTCGACTCGGGTTCGTCCAGGCCGGTCATCCATCCTTGCCTGATTCCCTGGCTCGTCGCGCCGCCGGTGTGCTGATCAGCGTGATCGTCGCCGATGTCGAAGCGGTGCATCGAACGGCACTGGCCATGGGCGCCGAGGTTGTCTGGGAGCTGCAGGACGAGGCCTTCGGCCAACGGCACTTCATGGTCACGGACCCCACCGGGCTGGTGATCGACATCATCACCGAGACCAGACCAAGCCGCGCGTTCCTCGCCGAGGTTGCCCGTTGGCGGAGGGCGAATCGGTGAATCGGCTCTCGATCGGAGCGTTCTCGGAACGATGCCGCCTCCCGATATCGACGCTGCGTTTCTATCACGAGATCGGCGTTCTCCTTCCGATCGAGGTCGACCCGATCACCAAGTACCGCTACTACTCGCCGGCACAGCTCCCGACAGCAACCCTGATTGCCGAGCTCCGAGCGGTCGGTCTCACGCCGCAAGAACTCGTCGCATTCCTCGCCGCCCCGGACCCGACGTCAGTACTCTCCGCTGCGCGCGCCCACCTGGATGCCGACATCGGCAATCGGCAGCGGCAGCTCCAACGTCTCGATCGACTCATTCGAGACCGCGAAGCGGCCACTCGAACAGACCCGCCGATGCTGATGACAGCGATTCTCGACTGGCCGACCAGCCGCATCGTGACGGCGTCGGCCGACCAGGTCGTCGAAACAGTCCGGCGGGGCCTTGTCAGGTTCCGCCGCGACACGGGTCACCTCGGGCGTTGGGCCGCGACCTTTCCGCTCTCGCTCAACACAGACGAGTTCGAGGTCCACCTTCACCTCGAGGCGACCGAGTTGCGAGAGGTGGTCCCGACCCAGCCCGTTCTCGTCACCCGCCACTGCGGTCCGTATGGCAGTCTCTGGCAGGCCTACGACCGACTGGTCAGCCACGCTCAGGAACACGGCCTCCGTGCGACCGGTCGAGTGACCGAACGTTACCTGTCGCCTCACGATGGTCAGCCGCAGACCGAACTACTACTCCACCTCCTCGACGGCTAAGCCGAACTCGAGACCGTCGAATCTCCGGCCGGATGTGCCAGGACTCGATGTCCTCGAAGTTCGACACCGGGCCTTCGGGCAACCCCTTCCCCTCCCGCGTTCTGCAGTACACCGACCGGCAAAAGACCGGCGTGTGTACTGCAGTTCGCCGGGATCCGAAGTTCGCCGGGATGGGAGCGTCCGCTCGCGCCAGGCCCTCCGCGCAGCAGGAGCGGACGCTCGAACTCACTCGATGACCACCCCCGCCGAGGCGGCCGAGGCCGACACCGAGACACTGGTTGGCACCGAGACAGCGGCGGGCATCTTGCGATCGTTCAGCACGAGCTGTCGCTGAAGGCCGAACCGGGGCTGAAGCTCCCCATGCCCTCGCCGTAGCCCGGGGCGCCATGCTCGATCACGTCGAGGCCGGCCATCTCCTCCTCGGCCGGGACCCGAAGGCCGCCGAAGGCCTTGAGCAGGCCGAAGAGGATGAACGAGGTGATGGAAACCCAGATGGCGATGACGACGACACCCATGATCTGTGCGACCAGCTGATCGGTACCGCCGCCGTAGAACAGGCCGGCCTTCCAGAAGCCTGGGGCATCAGCGGTGGCGAAGAGGCCGACGCAGATGGTACCGAAGGCACCGCAGACTCCGTGGACCGAGATGGCGCCGACCGGATCGTCGACCTTGACGACGGAATCGAAGAACTGCACCGCGTAGACCACGATCACGCCGGCCAGGCCACCGATGATCAGCGCTCCGATGGAGCTGACCGCAGCAGTGCCGGCGGTGACCGCTACGAGACCGGCGAGCAGCCCGTTGCCGGTCATGGCGACGTCAGGCTTCCCCGACTTCAACCACGTCACGAACATCGATGTCAACGCTCCCATCGCGCCGGAAAGGGTCGTGGTCACGGCAATGCCGCCCAAGGCGCCGTCGGCCGCCAGCTCCGAGCCCGGGTTGAATCCGTACCAGCCGACAAGGAGGATGAAACAGCCGAGGATGGCAAACGGGATGCTGTGGCCGAGGATGGCTCGTGGCTTGCCATCCGGCCCGTACTTGCCGATTCGTGGGCCGAGGGCTCTGGCTCCCCAGAATGCCGCAACGCCACCGACCATGTGGACGATGCTCGAGCCGGCGAAGTCGTGGAAGCCGGTGGGCAGACCCTTCCCTTGGAACAGCCAGCCTCCGCCCCACTGCCAGCGGACGACCACCGGATAGATGATCAAACTCACGACAAAGCTGAAGATCAGGTAAGCGCGGAACTTGGCGCGCTCGGCCATGGCTCCCGACACGATGGTGGCTGCGGTGGCGGCGAAGGCCACCTGGAACATGAAGAAGACCGGCACGGTCAAGGTCCCGTAGGTGAAGGCCCCGTCGCCGAGGAAGAACCCGTCGGCGCCGAAGAAGCCGCCGGCGCCGTCCATGCTGCCGCCGTAGGCGATGGCGAACCCGATAGCGAAGAAGGCCACCGCTCCGACGGAGAAGTCCATCAGGTTCTTCATCATGATGTTGGCGACGCTCTTCGCCCTGGTCAGCCCAGCCTCGACGAGGGCGAACCCGGCTTGCATGAAGATGACCAGTATGGCGGCCACCAATATCCAGACGTTGTCCAGGTTTGCCTGGACAGCCTCAATCTCGGTCATCTGACTTCGTGTCTCCCTTTGTGAAGCACCACGCGGTGCACCCGGACCCGACGGTTGTCGGAGTCCGCCTCGGACCGTCATGGCAACGGCGTTCCTCGGCGGTGTGGACGTAGCTTCTCGGAAGACTGTTTCGGGGTTGTGGCCGAATCGTGAACGCTTCGTTTCGCGATCCCGGCGCAGTCCGGGAACCAGGAGCCGTGGAAGGGCAGAGCGTCACAGCGCCGACCCCCGGACTAACGTCCGCGCCATGAGAGCATCGACAGAGTTCTGGACTTCCGGCGTGGGATTGCCTCGCTCGACGGTGAAGCAGGCCAAGCGGGCCGAGGACGAGGGATGGGACGGCATCGGCCTGGTCGACTCGCAGAATCTGGCCGGTGATCCCTACGTCGAATTGGCCCTCGCCGCCCACGCCACCCAGCGCATTCAGCTGGGGACCGCGGTCACCAACCCGCTGACTCGCCACCCCGCCGCAATGGCGACGGCCATCGCCACCGTGCAGGCCGAGAGCGACGGGCGAGCGGTGTTGGGCATCGGCCGGGGCGATTCGGCCCTGGCCCATCTCGGTCTTGCCCCGGCTCCGGTGCCCTCGTTCGAACGATACCTCGCCCGGCTGCAGGGCTATCTCCGAGGCGAGGATGTGCCGTTCGCCGTCGAACTCGACGGGGGCGGCGATTTCAAGCCGGCCGACGCGTTGCACCTGGCCGGCGGTCCCAAGGCCAGTCGACTTCGCTGGTTGCGTGACGGGTTCACGAAGGTACCCGTGGACGTCGCCGCTACCGGACCCAAGGTGATTGCAGCTGCCGCCCGACACGCCGATCGCATCACCTTCGCCGTCGGCGCCGACATCGAACGACTGACGTGGGCAATGGACGTGGCGCGCACCGCGGCGGCCGAGGCCGGTCGCAGCCCCACCGAGATCTCGTTCGGGGCCTATGTGCCGGTGTATCCCCACCCGGACCGGGCCCAAGCCCGCCAGCTGATCTCGGGTGGAGTTGCGTCCTTCGCCCGCTTCTCGGTCATGCACGGGTCGGTAGCCGGACCGGTCACCGCCGGGGAACGGGAGAGCCTCGAGGCGGTGCACGCCAACTACGACATGGGCTCGCACTTCACCCACGGGTCGCCGCAGTCGCGGTTCCTCACCGACGAGGTGATCGACCGCTTCGGTATCGCCGGCCCTTCCGGCTACTGCATCGACCGCTTGTCCGAGCTGATCGAATTGGGCCTGGAGAAGGTCTTCGTCATGGGTGGCGGCTTCCGGGGCGACCCGACCGAGGCCGAAGCGTCCCGAACCCGCCTGGCCACCGAGGTGCTTCCTGGCCTGCGCTGACCGGCAACTCGCACGAACCGGTGCCGCAGTCGATGCCCTTGGTGGCTCGCCGAAGGTGACGGAAACCCACGCCGACACCGACGGCGTAGATTGCGCCCGACACCAGCCCCACGCCCAGTTGGTTGCCGCCTACCAGGGCGCCGAACGCCGTGCCGCCGAACAGGGTGGCCAGCACGCTCATCGTCAGGGGTAGGTGACAGGGGCAGAACACGAACGACCAGATCAACCAGCGTCGTCATCGCCGCTCGTGCTCGTTGATCAACCCCTCGGCACCTGCCATCTGACCAGTATCGACCATCCGCCCGTGAAACCTGAATCAGGCCGGTGCGGGTTTCGGGCGCTGGAGGCGCAGCATCAGCATGGCCAGCGATCCGACGACCAACACCATCCCTGCAATCTGGAACCCGTTGACCGGTTCGTCCAGGAACAGCGCGGCCAGGCCCGTCGCGACGACCGGGTTCAACAGAAAGAGCATCGAGATCAGGACCAGCGGGGTATGGGCGTGGGCCCAGTTGACGAGGGTGTGACCGGCGCCGGGCACGATGACCAGGAACGCGAGCCACGGCCAATCCGCTCGGGAGACTTCGAAGCTCTGGCTGCTGAACACCGCGAGCGGCAACACCAACGCACCGGCCACGAGCGTCAGCACGGTCTGCAGTTCAAGGGCCCCGAGTTCGAGCCTGGCCCGTTTCGTAGTGACGAGGTAGGCCGTCCAAAGGAGCGTCGACAGCAACGCAAGCACATCGCCGCGTGGACTCCAGACCGGCGTGATGGAGCTCCCGTAGACCACCGTCACCACGCCGGCGACGGCGAACGCTGTGATGGCCACCTCGCTACGCCGAACCTTCTCACCGAACAGCGGGCCTACGAGCAGCAGCGAGAGCACCGGTTGTATGGCTCCCAACACCGTGGCGTTGGCGACAGTCGTCAACTTCACCGCGGTGTAGAACAACGCGATGTTGGCGGCGAACAACACGCCCGAGGGCCAACCCAGTTCGAACGCCCGCAACGACAGGCGACCGCCGCGGAGGTACAGCACGGCGACCAGCGCGATCGACAACCAGACGAACCGGTGGGCTGCGAGGGCCAAGCCGGCGACGTCGATGTACTTCGTCAACGGCGGCATCGAGCTGAGGACGGTGATGGCGATGACCGCCACCATCGGTCCCATCGTCGACGGCGCCTCTCTTTGCTCGTGACCGCGCTGATCGGTCAGCGGAACCGCTCCACGAGTTCGGCGTGCCGGTCCATCGCGGCGAGGATCTTGTCCGGACCGGCGACCGGCAGGCCGAGGGCCGCTCGCTGCACCCCGGCCTCGGCCAGGATCTCCAGGTTGTCCGGAGACGGGTCTGCGCCGAAGACGGTGATGAGCAACGCGCCCGGATCTCGGCCGGCGTCGGCCCACGCGGCCCGGAGCGACGGCAGCTCGCCGAGGATCTCGTTGCGCCCCTGGATTGGGCCCCAACCGTCGGCGTACTCGGCGATCGCGGCCCGCAGCTTGGGGCCGACTCCGGCGGCGACGATGATCGGCGGGTGCGGCTGCTGGGTCGCCTTGGGGTGGACGTGGGTCGGGCCGAAGTTGGTCCATCGTCCCTCGAAGGAGACCGGGGTGTCGGGCTCGGCGGTCGCGGCCCACAGCGTCTTCATCGCGGCCAGGTGTTCACGGGTCCGGTCGCGGCGCTCGTTGAACACAACGCCGTGGTGCCCCAGTTCGGCGCGGTTCCATCCGTAACCGATGCCGAAGATGAAGCGTCCGCCCGAGATGAAGTCGATGGACGCCACCTGCTTCGCCAGCCAGATGGCGTCGTGCTGGGGAACGAGGCAGATGCCGCTCCCCAGTTTGATGCTCGACGTGACGGCCGCGGCCGCGCCCAGCGACGCGAACAAGTCGAGGCTGTGGCGATAGTGGGGTGGGATGACCGGACCACCCGGCCACGGCCCGCTGTTGGTGGGCAGGTGGCTGTGTTCCGGGTAGAAGAGGGACTCGAAGCCTCGCTCCTCAGCGGCCACAGCCAAGTCGGCGGGGCCGATGGTGATGTCACTGGGGAAAGCAAGAAGCCCGATGTCCATCGACCCAACCTACTCAGCGTTGTGGACGGATGAGGAACTTCTGGCCGGTGGCGTGCTTTGCGTAGGACTGGGCCACCGCCGGATCGAGGATCTCGGCCAACGAGATCTCGTCGGTGTAGTGGCTGGCGAAGGTGGTGGTGAGCTCGTCGACCACACGGGCGCGTAGACGGTCGGCCCCGTCCTGCCCGATCTGGGCCATGAAGTAGGTGAGCAGCCAGCCGCCGACGCCCCAGGCCATGCCGAAGGTTCGATCGAGCTGCGTCGGTCCTCGATCGAGGTTCCCGTAGAGGTACACCTGCTTGTGCGTGGTGCTGCCGTACCGGTTGTACTGGGCCGCCCCGGCGTTGAGCGCGGTCTCCATGGAGGCCAGGATCTGGCTGGCCAAACTGCCACCCCCGGTTGCGTCGAACGCGATGGTCGCGCCGGTGACGATGAGAGCCTGCGTGAGGTCGTCCCTGAACGAGGGAAGGCTCGAGTCGCAGACATGGGTGGCCCCTTGGGAGCGCAGCAACTCGGCCTGCTCCGGTCGACGAACGATGTTGACCAGTTCGACGCCGTCCTTCATGCAGATGCGATTGAGCATCTGGCCGAGGTTCGAGGCGGCCGCTGTATGGACCAGCGCGGTGTGGCCCTCCCTCTGCATCGTCTCGACCATGCCGAGCGCGGTGAGGGGATTGACGAAGCACGACGCGCCGTCGGCCGGCTCGGTGCCATCGGGCAGGAGCAGGCAGGCCGCGGCCGGCACGACTCGGTACTGCGCATACATGGCGCCGCCGAGAACCGCGACTGTCTTGCCGATGAGCGCCTGCGCTGCGGCCGATTCGCCGGCGCCGACCACGACACCACACGCCTCGTTCCCGACGGGCATCGGCTGGTCGAGGCGAGCGGTCATGCCGGCCAGCGCAGCGGCCGAGATGGGAGCGCAAAGTGCGGCCCCCTCGACGACGGCCTCGGCGACGGCCGCCGACGCAAGCAACAAACCGTTGTCGGAAGGGTTGATGGGCGTGGCTTCGACCCGCACCAAGACGTCACTCGGTCCAGGAGAAGGAGTTGCCACCTCATCGAGACTGATCCGAAGGCGGCCGCCTTCGCCAGGGATACCGGTCACCAGTGACCGGATCTGGAGCATGGTCGAAGGGACAGTCGAAGGGACAGTCGAGGGCGTTGGAGCGGACGTCATCACCTCACCATTGCATGCCATGGCACGCTTTGCTCTCTTTCTCGACTGCGGTCGGGCCGGTAGAGAGACTTTTTTGTCCAAGATTTTTTCGGCCGTCTCAAATAGGCCCATCGACCTCTTCGACCGCGCCCTGCATAGGTATATTTACCCAGGCCAGACGGGGCGAACGGCCGACGATGGTTCGCCGCGAGCCTGCTCCGATCACGGTGCAAATGACGGCGACATCCCGCTCGACGGCGGGGGATCGCGTTGCAGAACGCTCACCTATCGGCCACGTTACGTGACGTGTCCGCCACTCTTAGTCCCCACAAGCCCACCCTGGGTGACCCGACGTCCGCCCCGATCTCGGCGCCCGACAAGTCACTTCCCAAACGCGCCCCCAAGCAGGCCTGGCAACTCCGGCCACGGCCCACGATGGCTCCGCGGCCGCACGACCAACCGGACCAGCAACCGGACCAGCGGCACGAGCAGGGCGCTAGCACCACCCCCGAGGCCGGTGACTACCGAGCCGTACGTTCTTGGGCACCCGCGCTGGTCATCAGCTTGGTGTGCGGGCTCGCGGCCATCGCGGTCGTCGGCAACGGTTGGGCCGGTACTGACGATGGGGCCGGCATCGTCCCGCTCGTCGCGTTGGTCTCGGTGGCGCTCGCCGGACTCCGGCGGCGGCCGCAACGACACATCACCGCCGTCCGCCCTGTCTCGACTCGTCTCGCGCACGTCGTCCACCTCTGCGCCATCGGGTTGACGACGGTCGTCGTGCTCGGACCCAGTGTTGGTCAGCGGGCCATCGGCCCCGCAATGACACTTGCGGTACTCGGCGCCTATTTCGCGCTGTGGGGCTACCGGGTGCTGGCGTTGCTGCGAACGATGGTCCTGTTGAGCGCGCTCACCTGGGAGCCGGCAGCTGCCTTCGTCCACGGGGTCGTCCGCCGGTCCCTCGCTGCCCCGTCCGACCTGCTCTACGACCGACTGGCCCGTATCGACGCCCTCGGGGTGGGCGACGAGCCCTGGCGCCTCTTCAGCGCGCAACTGCACCGGGGAGGTCTGGTGGTCATCGCAACGCTGGCCCTGGCAATGGGAGCCAATCGGTGGCGGATGTCGGCACGAACTCTCGTCGACCTCACCGTCACCTCGGCCGTCGCACTCACCGTCCACCACACGCTGATCCTTGGCAGCAGCATCGACCAATATCGGCCCTCGGAGGCCACCCAGATGGCGACCGACCCAACGCTCGAGGTCCTGATCTCGGCTGCATGCGTCGCCCTGCTCAGCCTCGTTCGACTTCGCCGGCCCGGTCGCCCCGACGGTGAAGGGCCCGTCATGCAGATCGACCTCCCGGAGCTCGACGACCGAGACCCGGTCATCTTCGCCAATCAGCACACGACCCTGTCGCCGCGGACCACCGCACTGCTGCTGAGCGGCATCGCTCCACCCACCGCAATCGCCCTCCTCAGCTGACGGAACACCGACCATGACCCGAGTCGCTGAGACCGTGCCCCCCACGGGCCAGCTCGTCGGCGACATCGACGACGTCATCTTCGCCGTCGCCGACCGCCACGGCCCCACCCCGTGACCCCCACCTCCCCACCGTTCTGTGCAGCGTTTTCCACGTCGGGCGTGGAAAACGCTGCAAA
>JAQCHM010000091.1 GCA_027730885.1 Actinomycetota bacterium
GCGGTCGTACCTGAGGTGTAGAGCAGGTAGAGCAGTTGCTCGGAATCCATCGGCTCCGCCGGGCAGTCCTCGGACGCTTCGGCCATGAGATCATGCCACCAGTGATCTCGGCCGGCCACCATTTCGGGGTCGGTGTCGCAGCGGTTGACGACGACCACCTGCTCGACCGATGCCGCACCGCGGCTGAGGGCTTCGTCGACCGTTGGTTTCAACGCGGCTGCCGCACCTCGGCGATAGCCGGCGTCGGCGGTGATGATGGGGCGGGCCGACGCATCGTCGCAACGGTCGATGATGGCGTCGGCGGAGAAGCCACCGAAGATGACGGAATGGGCGACACCGATCCGAGCGCAGGCCAACATGGCAATCGGGAGCTCGAGGATCATCGGCATGTAGATGGCGACCCGGTCCCCCTTCTGGAGACCGAAACCCTTCAAGACGTTGGCGAACTTCTTCACCTCGGTGAGCATTTGGGCGTAGGTGAGCGTCACCTTGTCGCCGGGCTCCCCCTCCCAATGGAACGCGACCTTGTCGCCCTTGCCGGCCTCGACATGGCGATCGAGGCAGTTGTAGCTGACGTTGAGCTGGCCGCCGAGGAACCACTTGGCGAATGGCAACTGCCAATCGAGGATCTGGTCGAAGTCCCGGCGCCAGCTGAGCACCTCTCGGGCCTGGCGGGCCCAGAAGGCTTCGTAGTCGGCCTCGGCCTCGTCGTAGAGGGAGGTATCGCCGACGTTGGCGGCGGCGATGAACGCGGCCGACGGGGGAAAGGAGCGATCCTCGACTTCGAAGACGCCGATCGTGGGCTCAGACATGACACGTTCCCTACACTTTCGAAAACCGATGACGGGGACGATCGTAGTAGGCGAGCTACGCAAGCCCGTAGTTGGAACGGAGGCCTTGGACCAGGATCGTGAGGCCCCGTTCGAACAGGACGTCGTCGGTCAGTTCGCGACCGCTGAGAACGAATTCGGCGATGCTGCCATCGGTCGGAAGGTCCGCCGGCACGAGATCGACCGACCGGCCGGACTCGGCGGCGCCCGCACGTAGCACGGCGTTACCGACCAGAAACGCCACCGCCAGGTTCACGATGCAATGGGCGTCAGCAGGGCTGATGCCGGCTCGCCGCATGGCTGTATAGCCGCTCAGGAAGGTGTCGAACCCCTCGCGACTCTTGCTCGCCGGGCGGCCGACGAACAGCGCGACGGTGTGCGGGTGGTCAAGCAGGACTTGGTTGAACGAACGCACGCCGCGAACGAAGACGGACTCCCACGCATCGTGTTCGACGAGGTCGATGATCTCGACCTGGCGGTACAACAGATCGAGGACCGCGTCGAGAAGGTCGTCCTTGCTGCTGACGTAGTGGTAGATGGACATGGCCTCGACGCCGAGCGCAGTCCCCAGTTTTCGCATCGAAAGACCGGACAGACCATCCCGATCGATGATGGCGAGCGCCTCCAACGCGACTCGCTCGCGACTCAGTTGCGAGCGCCCGGGTCCGTTGCTGCCCGCACCGTTGGAGGCCAGCGGCACCTGTTCGACCATTTCCGCAACGCTACTGGTCGACTTCCCAGGTAGCGACCAGCCAGCCGCCGAGGCCGTCGGGGTCGAGAAGCGCGTCGGCTTCGCTGACCCGACTGCGCATCCTCATGGCGTGGAGATCAGGTCGTGCGGCTTTCTGCCTCCAAATCGCGCGACCCTCCTCGACCAACTCGTGGATACCGAACCGGTCGAGGAACGCGGCCTGCGTCTCGAGACGGGTAGGGGACGGAAGTTGATCGAAGGGTACGTCCGTCGTGATGTCCCAACGGCCCGGCTGGCGGTAGGGATCAGCCCCTCGTTCGTGTCGGCGGTACGTCCGGAGCCAACCACCCCGCGCTGACAGCTCTACGGTCGTTTGCGTCCCGTAGTCGAAGGCCACGAGACGGGCTGGACCACGGTCGAGGGCGGCCGCTACCCACGCCGACGCCGTCTCGACCACCGGGAAGCGCCCATCGACCGACCGGTCGGCCAAGAGCGGCGGAACACGCTGCACCGGAACCCATCGCACGGGCACCCACGTCGTCGGCACCAACACCTCGACCGCCGAGGCATCGATGTCGACACGGTCGACGAAGACCTCGTCGAATCGGAGTCGACGGTCGAGAGCCGGTCCGGCGGCGGACACCGGTACGAGGACTCGGAACGGGAGATTGTCCAACAGCTCGTTGGCCAGCACCACGCCTCCGGCGACGTCGCCGAGGTCCGGTGTCATTCCCGGCGCCACATCTGCGGCGCGCAGCGTCCACGCGGCGGCGCAACGGGGCGCAGCCACTTCGAGCGCCTTGAGTAGCGTTCCGGGGCCGGAACCGGCGTCGACAACCGGGAATCGGCCGGGCTGACCCAGCTCGTCCCACCAGTGGTCGAGGGCGCGGGCCAAAACCGCTCCGAAGAGTGGGCCCACCTCGGGACTCGTGAGGAAGTCGCCACGACGGCCGGAGCGACCATGGCCGGCGCGGTAGAACCCGATGCCCGGGTCATAGAGGCAGTAGTCGACCCACTGGTCGAAGCGAACCCGCAGCGGCGGATCGTGCACTCAGGCTCGAGCCACTCAGGGCAGAGCGGCGCTGAAGTCGGTCATGTCGGCCAGCGGGCCGATGAGCACCGACCCGGTGACCAGCGTCACGAGCAGGGTCAGCACCAGCGCAGCCATGAGTGCGGGGGGAACCACGACCGGGCTGTGATCTCCGTCGGGGGCCGGCATGAACCACATCTGCTTGGCGATGGCCAGGTAGTAGAAGGCCGCGATCACCGAGTTGACAGCGGCTACCACAGCGAGCGCGATGCCGGCGGACGATCCGCCCGTGGTCAGCACCCGGAAGACTTCGAACTTGGCCCACCAGCCCCCGACGGGCGGGATACCGGCCAGGGAGAAGAGGAAGACAGTCATGGCCAAGGTCAGACCGGGTGCGTAGTGGAACAGCCCCCCGAAGCTCGAGATCTCACCGGATCGGGTCTTCCGAGCCGCAATGATGACGACGGCGAACGCCCCGAGGTTCATGGCTGCGTACACCACCAGATAGGTGACGATGGCTGACGCGGCCCGGGCCGGTTTGTCGCCATAGACGGCCAGCGGCGCCAGCATGTAGCCGGCCTGGGCCACACCGGAGTAGGCCAGCATGCGCACGATGTTGGTCTGGCGGATGGCGATGAGGTTGCCGACCGTCATGGTCGCAGCGGCCAGGACCCACATGAGCGGCTCGACGACGTCGGGCTGTGAGGCAAAGGCGACGGTCACGACGCTGACGAGGGCGACGAAGCCTGCTGCCTTGGAGGCAACCGCCAGGAACGCAGTCAGCGGCGTCGGCGCACCTTCGTAGGTATCGGGCGCCCAGGTATGGAACGGCACCGCGGAGACCTTGAAACCGAAACCGATCACCGTGAAGACCATCGCCAACGTGAAGATCGGCTTGGACTCACCGGTCGCCATGGCGGTCGCGATGTCTGAGAGCTTCGTGCTGCCGGACACCCCGTAGAGGAGCGACATGCCATACAAGAGGATCGCCGACGCGAACACGCCCATCAGCATGTACTTGAGACCGGCCTCGTTGGACTTGAGATCACGTTTCCGCCACGCGGCCAGGAGGTACGCGGTGATGGAGACCAGTTCCAACGCCACGAAGATCGAAACCAGGTCTCGGGCGGAACTCATGACGACCATGCCGAGGATCGATGCTGAGATCAGCTGGTAGTACTCGCTGTCGTAGTAATCGCCTTCACTCATGTAGTTGGTCGACAACAACACGATGACATAGCCCGACAGAAGGAAGAGCCCTTTGAGGACCAGGGAGTATCGATCGACGACGTAGGCGTCGTCGAAGAGCGACCGGGGCAAGTCTTCGCTCTGGTCCCACAGGGTCAGCAGCGGGATCATCGGAATGAGGAGCCCGAGGCCGGTGAGCGTCGGGATGATGCGACGGACCCGTTCCAGACCGACCAGATCGACGATCGTGATCAGCGCACCGACCGCCAGCAGCAACAATTCGGGGGCGACGGCGTGCCAATCGATGACGGGGCGGTCGAACGGTGCCTGCTCGATCTGAGCGAGGGCTCCGCCGGCGACGAGATGGATCACGGAGCGCCCCCATGCAGGAAGGCACTGACCGCTGGGTCAGTGAGGTTGAAGATGATCCCGGGCACGAAACCGAACACCACGATGAGAATCAGCAGCGGTACCCAGGCCACCCATTCGGTGAAGACCATGTCGTGGATGTGGGGATCGTCGGCGAACTCTTCCGACGGTGATCCGAACGCCGTGCGCTGGAGGAGCCAGAGCAGGTAAGCAGCAGCGAGGACCGTGCCGACGGCCGCGATGACCATGTACACCCGGAACAGGTTGGTGCTGATGCCGGCGGCTGGCTCATAAGCCGCGAGGATGGCGGGGAACTCGCCCCAGAACCCGGCGAGCCCCGGGAGACCGAGGGACGCCATCGTGGTGAACCCCAGGATCCAACCCAGGTGGGGGGCCTGAACCAGGAGGCCGCCGAGACGCTTGATCTCGAGGGTGTGGTAGCGCTCCTTCACCGAACCGGCGATGAAGAACAGCATGCCGGTGATGAGGCCGTGGGCGACCATGCCGAAGATCGCGGCGTTGATGCCGAAATCGGTCATGGTGGCGATGCCAAGCATGACGTAACCCATGTGGGCGACCGACGAGAAGGCGATGAGCCGCTTCATGTCGGTCTGCGCCAGGCATCCGAGCGCGCCGTAGATGATGCCGGCGCAGGCGAGACCACCGACGATCGGAGCCCAGTCGATGGCGGCATCGGGAAGAATCGGAAGCGCGATCCGGACGAACCCGTACGTGCCGAGCTTCAGGAGGACCGCAGCCAGGATCACTGAGCCCTGCGTCGGCGCCTGGGTGTGGGCGTCAGGGAGCCACGTGTGGAAGGGGAACATCGGCACCTTGATGCCGAAGCCCATGAACATGCCACCGAAAATCAGCCACTGAGCACGATCCGACAGGTCCCCCTCGGCCACGAGTTCGGCCAGGCCGGCGATCGAGAAGGTTTGCGAACCGGTCAGCCAGTAGAGGGCAAGGAAGCTGACCAGCATCAGGGCCGAACCGAACAGGGTGAAGAGGAAGAACTTGATGGCCGCGTAGAGTCGGTTCTCGCCGCCCCAGACACCGATCATGAAGTACATGGGCAACAGCACGACTTCGAAGAAGACGAAGAACAGTACGAGGTCCTGTGCGACGAAGCTGCCGAGCATGCCGGTGTGCAACACCAGGGTGAGAATGAGGAACGCCTTGGCGTTCCCCGGATCGGGGATGTGGTTCCAGCTGTAGATGATCACCAGCGGCACCACCAGCAACGTGAGCGCGATCAGTGGCATAGAGATGCCGTCGATGCCTACGAGATAGCGGGCGTTGACGATGTCGATCCAGCTTCGGTCGACGACGTAGTGGAGGGTATCCCACTGTTCGGAGCCCAAGCGGTAGAAGTCGACGGCCAGCCAGAATCCGAGCGCCGCCGTCACCAACGAGGAGACCAGGGCGATGGTCTTGTGGTTCTCCTCCTGTTGGCCCGGGACGAGCATCATGATCAGCGCCCCCACGAGGGGGAGGAAGACCATGAGGGTGATGCCCCAGTCTTGGAGAAATGCGTTTTCCATACCTGTTCCTCTACCTGTCTCTCAGATGTGGATCAAACAGCGACGATGAAGATGCCGACCAGGACCGCGGCCGCACCGAACATCAGGACTGCGTATTGACGAACCTTGCCGGACTGAACCTTGCGCAGCAGCTGTCCCGACTCCGATGCCCCGGCGCCCGACGCGTTGACCGCTCCGTCGATGCCCGCTTGGTCGACGTATTTGTAGACGAACCGACCGACGGCCGCGGTCCCGATGCCCACGCCGTTCACGACGCCGTCGAGCACGTTCTGGTTGAACCAGTAGGCGGCCCGAGCGACCCACCCCTTGACGCTTCCCGCGATGACGCCGGTGTACAGGTGGTCCAGGTAGTACTTGTTGACGAGCAGGGTGTGACCGGCCCGTAGCACCGGCATGCGGGCGATCCAGTGATCGGTGTACTCGGCCGCGTGGCGATCGATGCGGTAGAGCCGCTTGTAGTAGCTCCAGACTGCGAAGCCGGCAAGCAGCCCGACGCCGGTGGCGACGATGGCCAGGCTGAAGCTCGCTTTGGCGTGGCTGATCGTCGGGAACGAGGCGATGCCGGCTGGTTCGACCTGATGCTCGAACCAGAGGCCGATCCGGCTGCCCAGCACGGGCAGGGTCGAGGGAACGTTGAGGAAGCCGGCGACGACCGAACCGGCCGCGAGCACGATGAGCGGGACGGTCAGGCGGTGACCCGACTCGTGGGGATGGGCATGGCCCCGGTACTCGCCGAAGAAGGTGAGCCAGACCGCCCGGGTCATGTAGGCCGCGGTCATCGCCGCAGTGATCATGCCGAAGATGAACGGCACGTAGTAGTCGCCATTGCCGCCGGTCCCCGGCCAGACACCGGCGCCGGCGAGAATCTCGTCCTTCGACCAGAAGCCGGCGAGGGGCGGGATGCCGGCGAGGGCACCGGTTGCGATGATGAAGGTCCAGAACGTCTTGGGCATGTACTTGCGCAGGCCACCCATGTCGGCCTTCATGTCGAAACTGTGGTGGCAGGCGTGGCTGACCGAACCGGCTCCGAGGAAGAGGCAGGCCTTGAAGATGGCGTGGGTGAACAGGTGGAACATGCCGGCCGTATAAGCGCCGACGCCCAACGCCAGCACCATGTAGCCGAGCTGGGACACCGTCGAGTAGGCAAGCACCTTCTTCAGGTCACGCTGCACGAAGGCCAGCGCACCGCCGCCGACGCACGTGAGCCCGCCGATGACGGCCATCGCGTTGAACGTGCCGCCATCGATGCCGAAGCCCACGTAGAAGACCGCGTACATCCGGCCGATGAGGTAGACCCCGGCCACAACCATGGTCGCTGCGTGAATGAGGGCGGACACCGGTGTCGGGCCGGCCATGGCATCGGGTAGCCAGGTGTGGAGCACGAACTGACCCGACTTCGACATCACCGCCGCCATGAGACACAGGCTGGCGATCAACGCTGTGTTCTTGCTGATCACCCCGGTGGTAGCGGCTTCGTTGATTGCACCGATGTCGAACGTCTTCCCGGCGGCGAAGTAGAGAATGGTCATGCCGACAAGGAGGCCGATGTCGCCGACCCGGTTGGTAAGGAAGGCCTTGAGCGCGGCGTCAGAGTTGGGCCGGTCCTCCCACCAGTGGCCGATGAGGGCAAAGGAACACACCCCGACCAGCTCCCACCCGACGATCATCTGCAGGGTGCTGCTCGAGAGCACGTAGAAGAGCATCGACGCGGTGAAGAGGGACAGGAAGGCGAAGTAGTGGGTGTACCGGCGATCGCCGTGGACGTAGTCGGTCGAGTAGATGTGAACCAGCAGCGAGATGAAGGTCACCACCACCAGCAACATGACCGACTGGCCGTCGACCAGGGTGCCGATGTTGATGTCGGCACCGCCCTCCTCGGTCGGACCACCATTGTCGAACCAGGAGACCTGATTGACCACTGGGCACGGGGAAGCGCGCGACTCGCCGGCCTCGGCAAAAGCGAGGGCGCCGGGAGCGGCAGACGCTTCGTGGTCAACCTCCTCGTCCGCTTCGAGACAGCTGACAGACGGCGCGTGGGCGCCTTCTTCGGCATGGTCTTCCTCGGCGTGATCTTCATCCGCGGCCGCCGCCGCGACGAACAAGTCGGACGCGGCAGCTTGCTCGCCGGGGGCCAAAGCTTCCTCGCCGTGGGATGCGTCGCTGACGTAACCGATCCAGCTGCCGGCCACAGCCAACGAGAAGAGGAAGCAGGCACCAACCGCGGCGATACCGAACCAGTGGGCGTCGATGCGCAGCCTCTTGGCCAGGAAGAGGATGCACACGAACGAGGCGGCCATGATCGCAGGGATCAACCACACCCAGTCGAAGATGGCAGGCGGTGACACGGCGTGGGCCGCTTCGGTTGCGAGAAGTTGAGTAATCACGACTCTGGATCAGCCCTTGAGAAGGTCGGCTTCGGCCACGTTGATACTGCGTCGGTTGCGGTAGATGAGCAGCACGATGGCCAGACCCACCCCGACCTCGGCGGCAGCCACCGCGATGATGAACAGGGCAAAGACCTGACCGGCGATGTCCTGGTTGTAGGCACCGAAGGCCACCAGGTTGATGTTGACCGCGTTGAGGATGAGCTCGATCGACATCAGGACGAGCACCCCGTTCTTACGGGTGAGCACGCCATACACGCCGATGCAGAACAGGATGGCGGCGAAGAAGAGGAACTGGTTCAGCCACATCGTTCGATCAATCCCTTCTGGCGACCACGACGGCGCCGATCAGCGCAGCGAGCAGCAGCACCGACAACGCCTCGAAGGGCACGATGTAGGTGCTGAAGATGGAGTCGGCCACCGCATCGGTGCGCTGCACCAGACGATCATCGGGCAGCTTGACGTCGCTGAACGCCTCCCACAGCGAGTAGCCCATGACGGCCCCCATGGCCGCCGCGACAAGCCCGCCGATCCACTTCTGTTCATAATCGAGATCGGTGTCCGCGCCGATCTTGGCTCGGGTGAGCATGACGCCGAACAACAGCAAGACCAGGATGGCGCCGATGTAGACCAGCACCTGGGTCGCGGCCGCGAACTCGGCCCCCAGGATCACATAGACCGCGGCGACACCCGACAGCACGATGAGCAGGTAGAGCGCGGCGTGGACAACGTTCTTGGTGGTCACCATCTTCAGAGCGGCGCCGATGGACACGAGCGCAATGACGAGGAAGAAGCTGTTGGCGACCCAGACCTCGGTTTCGGTCATCTCGGCAGCGAGCAACAAGGTCATCGCGGCACCTGCTTGGCCTTCACCTGTGAGCCGGCCTCGTAGGGCTCGAAGTCAGGGACGGTCGTCATCCACTGGCCGAGACGGGTCTTGTCGTGCAGGAGGTCGGCGATACGAGGCTCGGAGTATTCGTACTCCGGGCTCCAGAACAGGGCCTCGAACGGACAGACCTCGACGCAGATACCGCAGTACATGCACAGGCCGTAGTCAATGTCGAAGCGGTCAAGCTTGTTGACCTGCCGCGGCTTGCCACCGGCCCGCCTCGGAGGGGCAAGGTCTTTGTGACCCTCGATGTAGATGCACCAGTCCGGGCATTCGCGGACGCAGAGCATGCACGCGGTGCAATTGTCCTCGTGGAGGGCGATAACCCCGCGGGCCCGTGGGGCGGGGTCTTCCTTCTCGTGGGGATATTGGACGGTCTCAGCCCCTTTGGTGACCGTCTTGACGATCTCCTTGAAGGTGATCCCGAGACCAGTGAGGAGGCCGGGGACGAGCGGCATCAGAACACCACCTTCAGCACGCCAGTGGCGGCGATGTTGACGAGAGCCAGCGGAATGAGGATCTTCCACGCAAACTTCTGCAGTTGATCCTCGCGGAAGCGGGGGTAGGTGAACCGTACCCAGTAGATCACGAAGGTGAGCACCAACATCTTGGTCAGCATGACCAGGGGTCCGAGCACGTTCATGAGGTTGGAGTCCCACTCGACACCCAACAGATCGGTCACGAACGGCGGAACCGACCAGCCGCCGAGGAACAGCACCGAAGCCAGGAAGGCGAAGATGTTGGCCGTGGCGAATTCGCCGATGAAGAACATGAGGAATCGGAAGCCCGAGTACTCGGTCATGTATCCGGCCACGAGCTCGGACTCGGCGATCGGCATGTCGAACGGCACCTGGGTGAGCTCGGCCTGCACCGCGATCATGAAGATCAGGAAGCCGACCGCCTGGGTCAGGACGTAGGGGTTCCCGATACCCCCGAAACCGAAGATCTCCCCCTGGGCCTGGCGAGCGATGATGCCCTG